>JBCDCL010000140.1:0-7351 GCA_039182175.1 Planctomycetota bacterium | reverse complement strand
GAGACGGTACGCCTGAGTTCAAGCCGCCCCACGGCGACCGACGCCAGCGTGATCATGCCAACGATCATCGTCACGCCAAGCACTGCAACGTAAAGCGTCCCCTGGCGAGTCGCCCGCTTGTGGCGACCTGCTTTCGTGCTGCTCCGCATTGTCGACGATCGCCGTTTCATGGAGCGCTCGCATGATTGAGGAGCGAGACGCCATCGGACGTAGCAACTTCATTGGTGGCGATTTCGAGCAGCACACCCGTGACGTAAACGCCACTCAGCGGGGGTTCTTGCTCAACGGCGCCGGCGACTGACCGGATGCCTTGCAGCGTGGTTGTCTGACCATCGGGCGAAGTGACTTCAACGGTGATCAAGCGGGTGTCGTCGTCGTTGTGCCCGTCGTCGTGCGTGTCGGTTACTTTACGTTTCTGCAGTTTGACGACGGTAACGCTCCGGCCCCACCCGGCCGTATCTAGCCGCGCGGCGCCATCTCGCCAAGCGAGCGCCGACGGCTCGGTCCAATCGTCGTAGTCGTCTAGATCGTCGAACAGCAGCCGATTGGCGGGTGAGGTATCTTCGTCGGACTCGATGCCGAATGTGCCATCAGGATCGTTCTCTTCGGGATCGCAGTAGGGCATCGCCATAATCTCGGCAAGCATTTCGGCTGCGTAGGTATGGCCTTCGAGTTGCGTCGACGCCGCCACGGAAGTCTGAATGGCGTTGCCCGCCGTGTTGAGCGCGCCCACCAGCACCACAGCAACTAGCATGGTGCTGACGACGACCTCGATCAGACTCATGCCCGAGCGCTGGGGGCGACTTGCGATGTGTTGGCGTTGGCTGCGGATCATGGCGACGCCTCCGGTGCAATCGCTAAGACGACAAACCGAAATTGCTCTGCCGCGGTAAGCGTGAAGTTGGCGTCGCCCGTGTCGCCGGCCGTCTCTTGCATCGCGTAGGCGGCGCCACCCGAGCACGTTTCGTTGCTGCCGCTGCCACTGTCCATGGTGATGGTGATGTGATCCGCCATGCCGCAGTCATCGACCGTGATATCGTCGTGATCAAAGGCGGCCATGCGTAGCACCAGACAGTCGTCGACCGTGGTGGTCACGCCGGTGATGGTGGGCGTCTCGTTATTGCCACCGCCCCCTTTATCCGAGACGTTGATGGGGTTGGCTTGATCGTGGCCCGTGAACCGCATCATCCATCCATAGGCTCGCTCGCTCGCGCTCCACGAGAACGATGCGTTGCTCGCTTCGCTCGATGACGCCAGCTTCCACCAGACGCCGAGCGTCACCTTGTCGCCCCGGGTGCCTACGTTCACCACCGTCCAACCGGAAGAGATCGCCGCCAAATCGCTATCGGTCTCGCCATCGGTCGCCACGCAAGCGATCAGCAAGTCGCCCTCGCTGACGTCGGCAGGCGTGTCGATGGTCAAACTCGTCGTATCGGAGGCAGCCTTCGCCTCGGTGAACTCTTGGAAGACGACGCCGCTTGGAGTGGCCGGCTCTTCGACAACCCCGCCCGCGATCGTTCTCTCGAGGTAGGTGAAGTCGAGCGTCGTCACGCTATCGACCACGGTCGCCGCGGCGCCACTGTTGTACTCCAAGGTAAGTGGCTCGCCGGAGACTCCCGACCAGGCGTACCGCAGCGTTTCGGGCGCCGCGTCGCCATCACGATCGGGCACAACGAACGTCACCGCCGTAGCCGTCTTCTCGGTAAACGACGTGGCGTGCCGCAGATCGTTGAGCACGTCGCTTACGCAAGTCGCAAGCTCGGTCTTCTTCGCCGCGGCGCCTTGGTCGAGATTCATCGCTTGCGTGGCGATGTACAAGCTCGACGCCATCCCCGCCATCACCACGCCCGACGACGCCGTGGCGACCATCAGTTCGATCAGCGTGTAACCCGATCGGCGGCGCTTTGGAGTGGTAAACATCGGTCGTTTGGGCAGCGCTAAGGTCTACGGACTGATAGAAATGGTGCGGGGCAGTTCGACCGTGATGGTGCGACTCTCGCCGCCCGACGTGATGGTCACGCTACCGGCATCGGCTGCGTCGCCCAAATGGGAGAAGGTGCAAGTTGCTTGCCCCCCAAAGTCGGCCGCCGTAATGTCGACGGCGTAGCCCTCATTCGCCGGCGAAACGATGTAGGCATTCGCTTGGCGGTCGAGGTTGCCAACGCTCAGCAACTCGTACGAATCGCTGGCGAGATCGAACACCACTTTCCGCTCTGCCGCATCGTCGATCGCCTTCTGCCGGGCATAGCGAAAGTCGGCCGCAATCCGCTTAGCCGCCGACTCGACCCGGTAGTAATCCAAAGCCTGCATATACCGCGGCGCAGCCACCCCCGCCAAGATGCCCATCACGAGCACCACGATCATCAGTTCGATAAAGGTGTAAGCGCAGCGTCGCCGCATAAAGAAGCCTCGGGTTACTACCAAAAAGGTAGCTCAGGCACGCCAGAGATGCGGCAAGAATCGCGGCTGTATAACCAGCACAACGCGGAGAACTAGAATGACGAAGCACGAATGACGAATGACGAAAATGATCGCTAGCGTTCGTCATTCGACATTCGTCATTCGTCATTCGTCATTCCGCCTTCCCCTCTCACCGCCCCTTTTTCTTCAGCTGCTTCAGCTTTTTGGCGCGTAGCTTGCGGGCGTCGGCTTTTTGCTTGGCGGTGAGGCGTTTGCCGGTGCCCTTCTTCTTGACCGACAGCTGCCCGGTGGGGTTGTTGGCCATGCCTTGCTGCAGTTGCTGAAACATCTTCATCTTCTCGCCAGCGCTCTTGCCTGCCATGCCCTTCATCATGGCGGCCATCGGCTCAAACTGTTTGATCAGCTCGTTTACCTCGTGCGGCTCGACGCCCGAGCCCGCGGCGATACGCTTGCGACGGCTATTGTCGATCAGCTTGGGGTCGCGCTTCTCGGCCGGCGTCATCGAGTCGATCATGCCGAACAGGCGCTTCATATCCTGCTCGGGGTCCATGTCGTCCAGGCCCTGCATCATGGCGCCCATGCCGGGAATCATGCCCATGATCTTTTTCATGGACCCCAGCTTTTTGATCTGCGAGATCTGCTTCTTGAAGTCGTCGAGCGTGAATTCGCCCTTGGCGAGCTTCTCCTCTTGCTTGCGGAGTTCTTCTTGGTCGAACTCTTGCTGGGCGCGTTCGACGAGCGACAAGATATCGCCCTGCCCTAGGATGCGCCCCGCCATCCGGTCGGGGTGGAACTCTTCGAGGGCGTCGAGGTGCTCGCCCGTGCCCATGAACTTGAGCGGCACGCCGGTAACTTCCTTGACGCTAATCGCCGCGCCGCCACGGCTGTCGCCGTCGAGCTTGGTCATGATGACGCCGTCTAGCTCGAGCGCTTCGTTAAACGACTTCGCGCTGTTCACGGCGTCTTGGCCGGTCATGCCGTCGACGACCAGATAGATTTGGTGCGGCGAGCACCGTTTGTCGATCCGCTCCAGCTGGGCCATCAACTCGTCGTCGATGTGCAGCCGGCCCGCCGTGTCGAGGATCACCGTATCGGCGCCCTGCTTCTTCGCCTGCTGGACGGCGTTGTTGCAGACCTTGACGGGGTCAGTCTCCGAGCGGTCGCTAAAGACCGGGATGTCGAGCTGCTCGCCTAAGACGTGCAGTTGGTCGATCGCCGCCGGTCGCTGCAAGTCGGCCGCCACCAGCAGCGGCTTGCGGTCGCGGGCCTTAAGCAACCGGCCAAGCTTGCCGCAGGTGGTTGTCTTGCCCGAGCCCTGCAGACCGCACATCATCAGGACGGTCACTTCGCCCTTGCCTTGCAAGTGCAGCGAGTGGTCGACCGGCCCCATCAGGTCGATCAACTCTTGGTGGACGATGCCCACCACCTGCTGGCTGGGGTCGAGCGACTTGAGCACCTTCTCGCCCACCGCCTGCTCGGTGACCCGCTTCATAAACTTGCGGACCACTTCGTAGCTAACGTCGGCTTCCAGCAGCGAACGCTCGACGAGCTTCAAGCCGTCGCGCATGTTCGACTCGCTCAGCTTTGCCTTGCCGCGTAGCGACTTGAGGGCCGAGCCGAGACCTTCTTGCAGCGAATCGAACATACGTAAACGTGGGAGCTAGGGGCTGAGGATTGGCAAAATGCTAATCCAACAGCTTAGCGGAGCCCCCAACGTCGGGGCAATCCGCAACCGGCAAGCCCTAGCAAGGCGAGCAACGTAGCGGTCGCCGGCTCAGGAACGAAACCCACGGTAGCGAGTGGCGCCGAGGCAATCGCGCCGGCGCCGCCGGTGGCGCCGAAGTTGGTCTTCCAGAGCGTGTAATCGCCGATATCGAAATCGCCCGTAGAATAACCATCACGCCAGACGGTGTAGTCGACCGCGTCGACCATGCCGTCGCCGTTGAAGTCACCAGGATCGGTGAAGAGGGCATCGTAGTTGTCGTTGAGCCAGCTGCCAGCGGCGACCTCCGTACTCGCGTCGAGGCCCGGGCTTCGTATCGCCAACAAGACCGGGTCGCTTGGCAAGAGGCCGTCGACGTGGAACTCAAGGGCGACCGTGTAAACGCCGGAAGTCGGGCTGCCACCAATGAGCGACAGGACGTTGAGGATGCCATGAATATGTAGCGCACCAGATGATGACGTCGTGCCGATGGTCACGCCAGGAACGACGGCGTCGTCACCCGTGACTGTTGCCAGACCGCCACCGGCGATATTGACGCCGAACTGCATATCCACCGACGGTGCGAAGTCGACATCCGCTACCGTCGCCGCCCCGCCGCCAGATGCTTGGCCGTCCCAGTGCAAGAGATTGGACTGCGACTGACCGATGGTCATCGGCAAGAAGTTGAAGCTAACGTCAGCTCCGCCAGGAACTGCGGTCAGTCCCGCGGGGATCGAGGGCGAGCCGGCGCCTAACGCAAAGAACCCTGGGTCCTCCGTAAAAAACTCCCCCGGAAACGAGAGGAAGTTTCGCGTGAAGACGGTCTGTGGGAAATTCACCTCACGCGAAATAAAGTCCGCCAAGCCGATGACGACCTGCCCGTCTTCTTGGAAAAAGCCAATGTCCGGGTCCTGTGCCGTGCTGACGGAGCCGATCGCCATGACGGCAAGCAGCGAGTGCAAAGCGATTTTAATGTTCGTCATCATCCTATCGGCGGCTGAAAGGTGAACCGTATCTGATTTCAAAACGAAGCCTGCCGCCCACGCTAGGCGAACCTGGCGTGGGCGGCGTCTGCTTCGGTCGCGAGTTAAGCAATACGCGAGCGTCGGCGTACCGCGAAGACGGCAAGCGTCGCCACCAACGTCAACGACGCTGGCTCGGGGATCTCACCCGTCAAGAACGCCTCGGCGATTTCTAGCTCTTCTTCGAATGCTTCAGGGGCAAACAGAATTTGGAACTCGTCCGAGATGCCTAGCGTACCGTTCGGCCCGGTGATCTGGGCGGTGAGGGTCGCCAGGTAGACGCCACCTGCCGGCAGGCTGTCGCTGCCCGGCAGATCGATCTCGAACAACGGGTGATCGTCAATCGACCCGTTGACATCGGCTTGATTGTCGAGCGGGAAGATCGCGAGATCGGCCGGCGTTGAGCCAAACGCGATCGGTCGGGCGCCATCCCAGAAGAGAAGCTGGCCGACCTGTGCGACGGAAATCTCGTCGTCTTCGATTAGCGGCTCCACGCCAGCGGGATTCACGGCGTCTTCGCGTCCTAGCCCGGTCATGGGGTCAGGCACACCAGCATTGAAGAAGCCTGGCTCGAGCGCGAAAAAGACGTTGTTCGTCGGCGAACCGCTGGTCCGGGTGCCGAGTTCACCCTCGAATAGGCGCTCGTCCAAGTTCAGGTCGTCAGGAACATTGGCGCCACCGATCAGCGTTTGCGTCCCTGTCGTGGGGCGGCCAACGAGAATGTCGGCGTGTTCCTCTTCTTCGTCAGCGAAAGCAATGTTTGCAGAAAGCGCCACCACGAGCGACGCGGTCAAAAGTCGTAAGTTCATCAGATCAAGCTCTCTCAGTAAAAAGAACAACAAGTAAGAAAGAATCCACGGCCGAACCCACGTCGGCCGGCAGGTGCTTTGAACCGAGGTGTGCGGAATTCGCCACCTTGGATGCGTACGCCCCAACTTGTGGCGTTGATTTCTGTGCCGAAACCATTCGGCGCAGAATCACTTCACCGGACGGGCAAACTCAAAGGGCTCGGAAGCCCATTGGGCAATTTGCTCGGCGGCAATCGCCTCGACATGCCCATCGGCGTACAGGTAATTGGCGACGGTTCCCAGGTGCCTCTCGGTGCCGAGTTCGCCCTCGATAACAGCTAGCCGATCTGCATCTGCAACTGAGTCTTTGAACCATTCCCACGTGTGCATGTGGTCAAAGTTCAACTCGATCGCAACACCACCCTCTTGCGTCTCCATCAAGATGATGGTTTTGCTTGTCGAAGATAGTTTGTTCATGCTGTCGACCATCCCCGCAACGCGATCCGGAAAATACCGCTTCTCGAGATCGTTAGGCGAGCGAAGGTAGCCGTTCATCGCGTAGCTCGTTAGCACCGCGTCCGAAGGGTTCTCAATACGGAACAAGTCATCCGGGCAAAGGCGAATCGCTTCGGAGTCTTCCGAGAACGGGCGCAGGGTGTAAACCCACGAATCGTCCTGCGAAACGCCACCATGCCACAATTGAGGAAACCTCCCGTCGTATGCATCGGCGTACAGATGAAACGCCAGCCCTAACTGCTTGAGGTTGTTAGCGCACTGCATACGCCGTGCTGCGGCGCGTGCCGATTGGACGGCGGGCAGCAGCAGGGCGATGAGCACGCCGATGATGGCGATCACCACCAACAGTTCAACAAGCGTAAAGCCGTTTCGGCGAGGCATAGCAACGTGAAGCAAGATCGCCAGACTGGCTGGAAACTCCGTTTCCAATCAGCAGCGTCTAGCTCCCTTCGAGCACGGGAAAGAACCGCCGGGGCGCTGCTCTCCGAGAGCAAGCCCTTCGGCTAGCCAATCCCAACTCTGCGAGAGAAAGCTGCGACAAGCTAGCTAGAGAGGCACGCAGGCGGGCCGCGTGCGTCGAAGACCGTAATAATCACCAGATGCCGGCCAGAGGGGCCGGTGGCGTCGATCAAATTGATAGGCTGCGTATCAGGCTGCGATGCGTCGCCAATCGAATACCCGACGCTCAGATTCGCCAGAATCTGGCATGCAACGCATACATGCTCGCCCGGGTCGCAGTCAGGTGAGCTGCTGATCGTGGCCGTCGCGGACGCAGCCGCCGGGCACAGCCCGCAACCGCAGTCACCTTGATTCGACTGCAGCTCCACCTCTGCCAAACAATGGCTGCCGCAGCAATCGAGTCCGTGTGCGTGCCCATGGGCGTGATGGTCGTGCCAGCCATG
>JBCDCL010000139.1:0-7398 GCA_039182175.1 Planctomycetota bacterium | reverse complement strand
GGCTTGTGCCGCTTTGGCGGTGCATGGCCTTGCCCTTGGCGGACAGGCGGAACCGTTTTTTGGTTCCTTTGTGGGTCTTTTGCTTTGGCATCGTTCTATCTTCTTCTGCGAAACTTTCCGCTGCGAATCTGGCGTCGCCAGACGGGGTCGTTCTACCCCTCCGATATCGGAGCCCCGCATTGTAGCAGGATTCGCCAGCGGGGAAACCCAGGCTATTGCGGCGACGTGGGGGCAGATACAGGCCTGAATCGGGTGTTTTGCAGCCCGCAACGGGAAAAGGGGAAATGGGAAAGGGGAATGCCGAATGAATCAGACATTTGCCCTTCATTCCGGCATTCCTCTATTGAGGCTCATGGTAAGTGAGCCCGCTTTGCGTTGACTTTGGGGGCCGAGTTCGTTTCCCACACGGTTTTCCATAGAATAGGGGCTGTCACTCGGTTCTATTTCTTGAGAATTAGCCCATGGATCCCCTCGACGATCGCCTGAGCCGGATCGAGACCTGCTGGTCGATTATTCGCCAGGCCCACGATCCGGCCGAGGACTCCGATGCCGGTCGCGAGGTTCGTGACGCCCAGCAGAACTTGCTCGATCGGTACGGTGGCGCCGTCCGGCGGTATGCCTTGGCGGCATTGCGGAGCGAAGAAGCAGCCGACGAGGTCTTTCAGGAATTCGCGCTTCGATTCGTCCGCGGCGATCTGGGCCGGGCTGATCCTGAGAAGGGCCGGTTCCGCAGCTTCGTGAAGACGACCGTCTATCACCTGATTGTCGATTATCAACGCCGCGGCAAACGGGACGCCCGCGTGGCGCCGATGCGTACCGAGACCCCCGAGCCCAAGGCGCCGACCGAAGAGCAGCATGACGAACTCTTTTCCGCCACGTGGCGAGACGATCTGCTAGCCCGAGTATGGCAGCAACTCGAGAAACAAGAACAGCAAACCGGCAAGCCGTACCATACTGCATTGCGATGCCGGGTAGACTATCCGAAGCTGCGTTCGCCAGAGCTTGCCGAGAGGTTGACGGAACTGCTTGGCAAACCGATGAAGGCGGGCGCCGCCCGAGTGCTGCTGCATCGCGCCCGCGAAGCATTTGCCGAGTTGCTATTGGAAGAGGTCGTGCACACCCTGCCAGGGGCTTCGCGTGATCAAGTGCAGGAAGAATTGATCGATCTCAACCTGTTCGAGTACTGCCGACCGATTTTTGAAAAGCAGGCTGCCGAAGGGAACTAATGCCAGCCGGCGCCATCTAATCCTTCGCATAGGCGACGTTCGTTTCTAGCGCATAGCCAAAATCGCATCGATGCCAACCGACGACAACAAGACCGAAGTAATGCGGCCTGAAGAGACGGTTGTCGAATCCGATGCAACGCTTACGCCCGATCAGGCTTCTGCAGCAGATGGCGCCGAGCGTCTTAGCAAGGCCAAGACCGAGCCGCACACGTCGCCGAGCGAAGACCTGCAGACCGATGTCCAGTTGGCGTCGCAGTCGATGATGGGTTCCGACGTCGAACTCGACTCCGATGGCGAGCCGCGGATCGAAGAGACGCTCGACGCGCCGAGCTACCCAACGCCGCTCGAAGGTCGGCCCGATGCGTCCACCCCGCGAGAGTTTTGCCTCGAAGCGGGCGACCAGATTGACGACTTTGAAGTGATCGAAGTGCTTGGCCGTGGCGCCTTTGGCGTGGTGTATCTGGCGAGGCAGATGTCGCTCGATCGGCGAGTGGCGTTGAAGATCACCGAGAATCGCGGCAGCGAAGGCCGGACGATGGCCCGGCTGGAGCACGATTATGTCGTGCAGGTTTTCTCCGAGAGCGTCGACGCGACGGGGAAGTTACGGCTGCTTTGCATGCAACTGGTGCCAGGAGCGTCGCTCGAGGGAGTAATTCGGGCGCTCAATCTGGTGTCGCTGCGAGCCGGCGGCTGGACGGGCGCCGATTACCTGGCGGCGATTGATGAGCGGACGCGGGTACGTGAAACGTTCGATCCGTCAGCGCTACGCGACCGCGAGATGTTGGCCGAGGCGGACTGCTTACAGACCACGGCGTGGGTCGGCGCCCGCATGGCCGAGGCCATCAACTTCGCCCACGCCAACAGCGTACTGCATCGCGACATCAAGCCCGCGAATGTGCTGATCAATCAATATGGCCGGCCGCTGTTGGCGGATTTCAATATCTCGTTCGCCGCGACGCCGAACACCGGTGGCGAAAACGACTCCGACAGCACGTTCGGCGGCACCCTGGCGTTCATGGCGCCCGAACACTTGGACGCCTTCAGTCCGCATAGCGACGCCACGCCGGCGGATGTCGATGAGCGGTCCGATATCTATTCACTAGGCATCGTTGTCTACGAATTGCTGACCGGGCGGTCGCCGTTCGAGAAAATACGTCGCACCGGTAGTCGGACGCGGTACGTTGGCACGCTGGCCGAACATCGCCGCAATGCCCCGGCGCCGATCGAAGCCGGACCGCCGACTGCCCGTAAAGTGCTGCAGCGGACAATTGCCAAGAGCCTATCGCCCGAGAAGTCGGATCGCTATCAAACGGGCGAGCAATTTGCCGCGGCGCTCGATGGCTGCCGGCAGTTGGCGTCGGTAGAAAAAGCGGCGCCCGTGGCTGGCGCCTTCGCCCGTTCGGTAGTTCGCCGGCCGCTGTTGTGGGCGATGCTGCTGATCTTCTTGCCACAGGTTGTCGGCAGCGTGGTGAACATCACCTACAACAACAATCAAATCGTCGAGTTGCTAACGCCCGAGCAGAAGTCGCTCTTCCCGAAGCTGGTGACTTGGTACAACGCGATCGTCTATCCCGCGGCGCTTGCGACGCTTGTCTATTTCTTTCGACCGGTCTTCAAGATGTGGCGGGCTCTGCAAGGTAGCCAAAGGCTTGATGCAGAGCAGGTTGACGAAGTCCGCCGGGCGACGCTCCGCCTACCGCTTTGGGTTCTTACCGCCGCGGCGGTAGGTTGGCTGCCGGGAGGCGTGCTCTTCCCGGCGATGCTCGCCTGGCTGTCGCCGCCGATTGATATGCACGTGTTTGTTCACTTTGTGACGTCGTTCTCGTTTTCGGGTTTAATCGCCGTGGCGTATTCGTTCTGCGGCATGCAATACATTGCCATGCGGGTGCTCTACCCACGGCTGTGGACCGACGCGACGGACTTCCAAGCGAAAGCACGCCGGGAACTAAGCGGCACGGCATGGCGAATGTGGTTTATGCTCGGCGCGGCTTATGTGGTGCCGTTCGTGTCGAACATCTTGTTCGCCCTGCTTGTGCGTGACGAGAGTGCGATTCCGCTGACGTTCTTAGTCTTGTCGGTGGCGACGCTCGGTCTGTTTGGCACCGCGATCGTCTTTATCGCCACGCGTGCGATGACCAAAACACAGGTTGCTCTGACGGGGCAGAGCTGAGCTGCTGCCGCCCGAGCTTCGGCTAACCGAGCTGCGCGGTTAGGAGTTAACCCCTAGTAACTCCCTTCGCGGTTGCAGTCGCGGGCTTCCCACTTACGCTTTAGGGCATGCTGCCCACGATGCGCCAGCGTTCTACGACTCCGTTACGCCGTGATCTCGCCTTGGCGAACATCAATGCGGCGATTTGGGCCTTTGGCAACGGCTTGGTGTCGACGACGCTGGTGATCTACCTGGCTCTGGAGTTGGGCGCCGCCGGGTTTGCAATTAGCGGCATCCTGGCTGCTCCACGATTCGCCGGCGTCCTGCGGCTTGGGTTGCCTTCGTTTCTTGCCCGACTGCCCCACCGCAAAGCACTTTGCGCTGCGTTCTTTCTCGCCAGTGGCGGCGTCCTGCTCGGCATGGCGCCGGCGGCAACGGGCGTGGCGGCCGGTGGCATTGCGATGCTGGTGCTCGCGTGGTGTGTGCATCACCTGCTGCAGTATTGCGGCGTCGTTTTGCTTTGGTCGTGGCTTGGTGATTTGATGCCGCTGCCGGTACGGGGCCGATTGATCGGCCGCCGCGAGCGATGGCTAACAATCGGCCGCGTTGCCGGCTTGGGCGTGAGTTTCTCATTGGCGACGGCATGGCCCTGGCTATCGCCAGAATCGGCCGAGACGAAGTGGCTGCCCCTGGCGTATTCAGCATCGATCGGCGCGGTGCTGCTAATGGCGTCGGCTCTGCCGCTTTTAGGGATTCGCAGTCGCGAGTCACAGCCCAGCGCTACACCCCACGCAACATGGAAGGCGATCGCCCATTGCTTCTTCGATCCTGCTTACCGCCGGCTGATGACTTTCTCGTGCTGCTTTGCTGTAGCGAATGGAATGACGGCTGCCGCGCAAAACCTTTATCCGAAGCGGGTGTTAGGGATCGACTACGAGGTAATCATCGCCTTGCGTGCGATGATGCGGGGTGGTCAGGCAGCCGTGGCGCCGGCGGCAGGACGATGGATCGACCGCTCGGGCGCCAAGCGGATGATGTTTGGCTGCCAATTGATCGTCGCCTCGGGGCCGTTGTTCTATTGGTTGGCGTCGGCCGAGGCGCCCTGGTGGTTCGTCGGAGCATGGGTGGCGTGGATCGCCTACGCGGGGCTCAACGTCGGGCTCGACCACCTGAAGGTGACCCTTGCCCCACCCAAGAACAATGTGCCGGCTATCGCCGCCTACCACGCCGTGGCGGACTTGGTGAATGGCTTGGTCGTGCTTGCTGGCGGGCTGGTCTTCGATCGGCTGGTCGCTGGCGGGACCGAGGTGCTGCCGCTCTACGGAACGCTCTTTCTTGCCGGTTGGGTTGCCCGCACCGCCGTGGCCGGCTTGCTACTGCGGCTGATCGAGCCTGCCCGGCGAAATTCCGAAGCCGACAACGTTCGCTAAGCCCTGCTTTGTCCGCGTGATCGGCGGCGGTTGTGCGACCGCAACTTGCTGCTGGGCGAAACTGGCCAGCGTCGGTCCCTTCGCCGCTTTCATGGGCAATTCCCCCTAGTTAGAATGCGAAGCCTACTCGGACGGGCGCCCTCGCCCGCCTACGAATCGCTAGTCTCTATTCGCGTCGACAAGGCAACTGCTGACTATGGGCGTACTCGATTTAGTGGTGTTTGTCGGCTTTATCTCAGCCGTCGTATTTGTCGGCCTATGGAAGAGCCGTAGCGGCGACGACGACGGCAAGAAAGACGCCCAAGGATTCTTCCTCGCAGGGCGCGGCCTAACGTGGTGGCTGGTCGGTTTTTCGTTGATCGCCGCGAATATCAGCACCGAACAATTCGTCGGCATGAGTGGCAACGCAGCTAGCCATGTCGGTCTCGCGATCGCCAGCTACGAATGGATGGCGGCGGTTACGCTAGTGATCGTAGCGTTTGGCTTCTTGCCCTATTTTCTACGAGCCGGCATTTACACGATGCCGGAGTTCCTGGAGTACCGATATAACGGCGCCGCGCGATTGATCATGGCGTCGGCCACGGTGCTGATTTACCTCATGCTGCTCGGCGCCGTGACTTACTCCGGTGCATTGACGGTCAAGACGCTGGGCGCCGAATACGGCTACGACATCGAACTCTGGCAGCCGTCATTGGTCATCGCGCTGATTGCCATGATCTACGTCGTAGCAGGCGGACTAAAGGCGTCGGTTTGGGCCGACTTGCTGCAGGGATCGGCGTTGATTCTAGGTGGGGCGATCATCATGTGGGTCGCCTTCGACCGGCTTGGCGCCGCAGAACAAGCCGCCACCGTGGTCGACGTGGCGACGGGCGAGGTCGCCATCAAGTCGCTCGATTCGGCACAGGGTCCCGTGGCCCGATTCATGGATCTCAACGCGAACCGGATGAATATGTTTCTGCCGGCGAGCGATAGCGTGCTGCCATGGACCGCGCTCCTGCTCGGCTTGTGGATTCCCAACTTCTACTACTGGGGTCTCAATCAATACATCACCCAGCGAACGCTCGGCTCGTCGAGTCTTGCCGAAGGGCAAAAGGGTATTGTTTTCGCCTCATATCTTAAGTTGGTGATCCCGTTTGTGGTGGTGATTCCTGGCATTATCGCCTTTAACTTGTTTCACCGCGATATGCAAATCGAAGCTCGCAGCGACGCGGCGACGGCGATGGTGAAGTATCTTAAGGCGAACCCCGATACGCAGTTCGTCCGCGAGGTTAGCAGCCCCGATGCCGAGGCGGTGGAAGCCCATCAAGGCCCCGAGCATTTAATCGCAGTCTACGAGAGCAAGGAAGCGATCAAGGCGGTCGAGGCAGAGAACCCCCTGGTGCTGCCCGTGACGAAAGAGCAGTTCGACGCGACGCAGCCTGCCGAGTATCAGGTGTTCAGCTCCAAAGAAGATCGCGCCTGGCAATATGTCTATCCCGAGCTGGCGGCAGAACTCAGCACGTTTAACCAACAAACAGAAGCTGCCGCCAACGAAGCAGGCGCCAGTGTCGAGTCGCAAGCGCTCGTTGCCTACAAGTACGACACCGCCCTGGGCCAACTCTTGGGAATGCTGCCGAAGAATAAGGGCGTTCTCGGTTTTGTGCTTGTCGCCCTTTTGGGCGCGGTGGTTAGCTCACTAGCGGCGATGCTCAACGCGTCGTCGTCGATCTTTACGCTCGACTTGGTAAACAAATACTTGATGCCTGGCGCCTCGCAGGACGCTATCGTCACGGTTGGGCGGGTGAGCGTTGTTGCATTTGCTGTGGTGGCGTGTCTGTTGGCGCCGAAGCTAGGTGATCCGAATATCTCCAACTCGATCTTCACTATCATCCAAGGCGGCCAAGGTCTGATCTCGCCAGGCATTCTGTCGATCTTCGTCTTCGGTCTGCTGGTTCGTCGGGCGCCACGGATGTGCGGTGTCGCAGGATTGTTGGTCAACATTCTGTGCTACGGCAGCCTCTGGTATCTCTCGGCCAATACGCAGGTGTTTGCCGGGATCGACTTCATGAACAACTTTCTGAACTGGATGGCCATCTCGTTCGGACTTTGCATTGCCGTGATGGTCGCCATGACGATTCTGTCGCCGCTTCCGGAACCGGTGCAGTTTGAGGCAAAGACGGATATGGATTTGTCGGGCTCCAAGGCGGCCTTCGCGGCTGGCTTGCTCTGCATTTTGCTGACGCTGGCGTTGTACGTTGTCTTCAGCCCGCTTGGTGTCGCCGGCCAGTCGGCTGCCGGTGGATGATCCATGTTTCTTAGCGAACTCGTGATACTGCGTTTCTAGGTGAGGCATGGCGGAGGCGAAACCTGTTGTTGGCGTGATCATGGGGTCCCAGAGTGACTGGGAGACTATGCGTACGGCCGTCGAGGTGCTCGGCGAGTTTGGCGTTGCGTGCGAATCGCAAGTCGTTTCGGCCCATCGGACGCCCAAGTGGATGGTGGAGTACGCCACGGTCGCCGCCGGGCGTGGGCTGAAAGTCATCATTGCCGGCGCCGGCGGGGCGGCTCATCTGCCGGGCATGGTGGCGTCGCTCACCTCGCTGCCGGTGCTTGG
>JBCDCL010000138.1:0-7409 GCA_039182175.1 Planctomycetota bacterium | reverse complement strand
TCGCCAGTTTGGGTACGACTCGCATCAATGGCGAGCCGCTCGATCTGCTCGGTTTTGGCGTCGGCGGCTGGGCAGCGGTGACGCTCTACGTGCAAATCCTCATCGGCTGCACGGTATTGGTGTTGGGATTGATCGTCGGCGTGCGTCGCGGCATCGTTAGCCTCAAGCCACTGCAGCGGTGGTTGCTCAGGGTTCCCAAAGTGGGCGCCTGCATCGAAAAAATCTGCATGGCTCGCCTCGCCTGGGTGCTGCATCTGACGCTCAATGTCGAGATGGACTTGCGGCAAATGGTGCCCCTCGCCCTGCGTGCCACCGGCAATGACTACTACCAGCAATTCTCGCCATCGATCACCAAGCTCGTGGCATCCGGCCAACCGCTGCACGTGGCGTTTGGATTGGCGGGCCCTTTCCCCGTTCACTTTATCGACGCCCTCGAAGTCGCCGAAGAGAGTGGCCAAATCTCCGAGTCGATGGCCAGACTATCCGCTCAATACGAGCAAGAAGCACAAGCCTCGCTGCGTACGCTCACCACGCTGCTTGGCGCCATCATCGGGGGCATCATCGCCGTCGTGATTGGGGCGATGATTATCCGCTTTGTCCAAGTGGTCTATCTAGATACGCTCAACGACGCGTTGAACTTCTAGCCGTTCGTATCTCTCGCTACCGCGCGCTAAATCGACTTAGCCCTAGCCAGGAAATCGGTCGAAGAACACCACTTCGCTGGCCGGCAACTGTCCGCCTCTCTCGTGGGCCGGTTTCAATGCCTTGCCAATGGTGATCATCATGCCGATCACGTGATTCTCTGGCAGATGGATGATTTCACCCACCTTCGCTGGGTCGAAGCCAATCATGGGGCAGCTGTCGTAGCCCATCTCTTTGGCAGCCAGCATGATCGTCTGGGCAGCGATGCCGACCGACCGCATCGCCTCGTCACGCTGGAGGGCATCGTTGCCGTCATAAAATTGGCCGATCATCGGCACCAGCATCTCTTGGGTCTGCTGCGGTGCATTAGCCCAATAGCGTTCGGGCGAATCGGCGTGCGCATCCAGTTTGGCGCACAGTAGGACCGTGAGATTCGCTTCCTCTACCTGTGCCTGGTTCCACGCAGCCGCCCGCAGTTGCTTTTTCACCTCGGCATCACGGCAAACGACGAATCGCCAATTCTGAATGTTGAACGACGTCGGCGACAACAAAGCAAGTTCCATCAACCGCTGCAAGTCGGCCTCGGGCATCTCAAAAGCCGGGTCGTACTGCTTGACCGACCGACGCTGCGTAATGGCTTCTTGGGTCTCCATCGATGGCCCTCTTGCTACTCCGGTTGAATAGGACACGTATGCGGTGCCGCAATCTTAGTGATCGCGCGCAGCACCCGTCAAACCATCAGTAGAAGGCTGGCGATCTGAAAAGAGAGAGACGCTCAGTTCACGTCTCGTAGATGATGCGGCCGTGGCTCTGGCTGCGGCTAATGCGGTCGGTCGCATAAAGGCCCGCCAGTACGAACTCGACGCAGCTCGCTCGCACCGCATCGTGCTCCGAGGCATTGACTTCAAACGCCTTTTCCCAGACGGGCGGCACCCGTTGCAGGAGTTCGGCATAGTGCTTCGACGGCAGCATATCACCAACTTCGATCTTTACGCCTTGCGAGAAGATCTCGGCAATCTCGGCCAGCCCGTGCTTGTCAATGTACTCGTTAAACACGGTTGCCAACGCCTCGGCAAGCACCGCATCCAGCACTTGCCGCTCGGTCATTTGGTGGGAACCCATAAGGTCGAGTTCCAGCTTGCCAAGCGAGCTGGCGTACAAGTGACCCAAATCGCTAATGCGTGGCACTGCGGGCGACTCGCCGAGCACTGCCGCCCGGTGCTGTGCCGACGCGATCATGGTGCGATAGTTTGCGATCGACAGTCGCGCCGATACGCCAGAATCGTGATCGATAAACTTCGAGTTCCGCGCCGCTCGGCTAATCTCTTCGACCAGCTCCTTCATGAAGTAAGGCACAACGGTCGCTGGCGAGCCGTTGTTCGGCGAGTCGGTCTCGGCGTGATCCTCGGAGCCCGTTGCTGCATCGACTTCTTGCTCCAAGATCTGCACACCCAAGTCGCGCTCGATCGGATAGTGCGTATGAATGATCGACCCGATGCGGTCCTTGAGCTGCGGAATCACTTTGCCGCTGCGGTTGTAGGTCGCCGGATTGGCGCTAAAGAGAATCATCACATCGATGTCGAACTTAACCGGATAGCCGCGAATTTGCACATCGCGTTCTTCCAGGATGTTGAATAGGCCGACCTGCACCAACTCGTCTAGCTCCGGCAGTTCGTTCATCGCAAAAATGCCGCGATGCATCCGCGGAATGAGGCCGAAGTGCAACGCTTCCTCGGCGCCCATGCTTACGCCACCGGCGAGCCGCGATGGATCGATCTCGCCGATGATGTCGGCAAACTTAGTCCCGGGCGCCAAACGCTCGGCGTAGCGATCTTCCCGCGACCACCAGGCGATAGGCACCTCGTCCGCCGGCACGCTGCCCACGATCTGCCGGCCTCGCTTGGTGATCGGATGGTAGGGATCGTCATGCAGTGGAATCTTCGGATCGTCGATAAACGGCAACGCTTCGTCGAGAAACGTCGCGATTTGCCGCATTAGTCGACTCTTGGCTTGTCCTTTTTCTCCCAGGAAGAGCAAATCATGCTGCGCGAGCAACGCGATGTTGATCTCGGGGATGACGGTTTCGTCGAATCCGATGATTCCTGGGAACAACTCATCGCCATCCGCTAGCTTTCGCAGGAAGTTGTCATGGATTTCTTGCTTAACGCTCTTGCTCACCCACCCCGAGTTGCGGAGTTCGGCAAGGGTAGTCGGCCGCGATAGGGTAGAGATCGACATACGATTCGGTGGGGCAAAGTGGGCGGGAGCGGATAGCAGGGACTGGCCGCTTTTCATTCGCCAAACCAGTCCTAACGAGCAGCCGATTATAGCGCACCCTTACCTTGCGAACAGGCAACGCTCCACGGACCGCTCAAACAGCAGCTAACGCACAAGTCGGTGAAGCAGTCGCGATTGTTTCCCAAGGGTGACGACACTTACGCTTTCCCGAAGCTGCGGCGCCAGTAGAATAAACCGACCACAGACCTGCACACGGAGCCGATTGTGCCAGAGAACGAAGCGTCGCCAGATCCCGCCGCACCAGCGTCAGAGTCACCATCCGGCAGCAACGAAATTCGCAAGCCACGCGTTTGGCCAGGGGTGCTGGCCGTTTTGCTGATGTGGTCAGCCCTGACGATCCCGAGCGCGATTTGGCCAGAGTCGCCGCGTGGTTTTCAGCCTTTGTTCATGGGCTTGATGGCCAGCTACGCACTGGCGATTGCCTGGTGGTTGTTCGCCAGCCGTACGCCATGGCGGGACCGGGTGCTCGGCTTCGCCATCTTCGCCGTCGGCACAATCACCGGTTTGATGTTCTGGTTTCATCAAACCTTGCAGGGCGGCAATGGTTTTCTGCCGCTGATGTTCTTTATCGGCCCGTACGTGATTACAGCGTTGGTGATCATTCTCTTGCTCACTGGCCGCCTTGGTTGGAAGTATGCTCGCTGGGCAAGCTTGGCCGTGGTTGGCGGTGGCCTCGCGGTAGCGGGTATGGTGCGGTACGAGGGTGTCGACTCCGCGTTTAATGCCAAGTTCTTGCCACGCTGGCAATCGAATACGGAAGAACGGCTAGTCGCGTCGCTCAAGCCAAACATCGCTCCAGAATCGGTCGATGCCGCGCAGCAAGCTGGCGAAGGAGACTGGCCCGGCTTCCGCGGCCCAATGCGTGACGGCCATGTACTTGGCGGCTCACTCGTGGCGGATTGGCAAACTCGGCAACCGCAGGAACTTTGGCGACGCCCCGTTGGGCCGGGATGGTCGTCGTTCTGCGTCGTTGGCGAACTAGCAGTCACACAAGAGCAACGCGGCGCCAACGAGGCGGTCGTTGCCTACAACGCACTGACCGGCGAGCCCGTGTGGGACACGACCAACGAAGCCCGCTTTGAAGAATCGGTTGCCGGCCCCGGGCCGCGAGCCACGCCGACGTTCTTCCAGGGGAGCCTCTACACCACCGGCGCCGATGGCGTCATCCAGCGACTGGACGCCTCCAACGGCCAAGTCCAATGGCGTCGCTACTTGGTGAGCGACGAAGCGGCCGATCGTCAGGGCGACACGCAAAACGAAAACCCGCCGCAGTGGGGCTTCGCCAGTTCGCCCCTCCTGGTGACGCTCGACACGGGGCAGTCGCTAGCCATCGTGTACGCGGGCAATCCCAAGCCAGAACCCGACGCCCCGAGCTTGAACGAAGCCGTCATCGCCTACGACGCCGAAACAGGCGAGGTCGTTTGGAAGTCTGGCGTTGGCTACCACGGCTACAGCTCGCCCCACCTGGCGACGCTCGGCGGCGTTGAGCAAGTGCTGGTCTCGTCGAATCTCGGCCTCGAATCCTTCGATCCGGCCACCGGCAACCGGCTGTGGTTCTTCGATTGGGACATCACCGATTTCCCCCGCAGTACGCAGCCCCTGGTGGTAGACGACTCGACGGTCATCCTCTCGGCAGGGTACGACTCGGGCACGCAGGTAATCGACGTCACCAATGGCCCGGAAGGTTGGTCCGCCGTCGAGCGGTGGCAGCAACCCAGCCGCTTCCTTGAGCCCTATTTCAACGACTCGGTGCTGCACGAAGGTCATCTTTACGGCATCCACAAGAAGTTCCTGGTTTCGGTCAATCTCGAAACGGGCGAACAGACCTGGCCGCGCAAGGTTAAGCGACAGTCGAGGCTGGGCAATGGGCAGCTAGTGCTCGACCCCGACGCGGGCATGCTACTGGTCACGGCCGAGAAGACAGGCGAAGTGGTCCTTGTGGAAGCCAATCCGGAGACGCTCGTCATCCGCGGACGCCTGCAGGCTCTCGAACCGAACACTAATTGGAATCACCCCGTCGTGGCGGGCGGCCGGCTTTATGTCCGCAATGGAGTCGAAGCCGCGTGCTTTAAGCTTCCCAGGCCGATCGTCGCCAGCCGGTAGCTTGAAGTCTGGCTAGCTTGAAGCCTGGTAGTTTGGGGGCTGGCGGCGACTGCTACGTCCGCCCTGCTTCTAGCTCGCCAATGAGCTTGCTGTAGGCTTGCTGCTCTTCGCTCACCACGAAGTTGGCGCCAAGTTCCACAAACCGGCGAACGTTGGTTTCAAAACGGCAACGGACCAGCATGCGGCTAGCGGGATTCAGCCGCTTGGCTTGCTTGACGATCCGCTGGGCCGCTTCGTCGCTAGAAACGCACACCACGATAAGCTGCGCAGCGTCGGCATTCGCGGCAGCCAGCACCGCAGGATCGGCCGCATCGCCAGCCGCGGTGTGCATCCCCGCCTGGGAGAATGGGTAGAGATTCACCGGGCTACGATCAAGCATCGAGACACTGACGCCTCGCGTTTCGAGGTAGCTGGCGACTTGCTTGCCGACCGGACCGGCGCCAATCACCACGGCTCGCTCAAGCAGGCCTTGCTCGCTACTTGGCGCCGGGCTTTCTGCCAGATCATCGCCGTAGGCTGTCATTCGCAAGCCGAGTTTCAACAGCGGTGGCGTCACCAGCAGCGATAGAAACGCCACCAACGCAAACCGGCCGTAGTCTGCCGGCTCGATCAAGCCTGCCGACCGAGCCACCTCGCCCAATACGAAGGCGAATTCGCCAACATGTGCGAGTCCCAGACCTACGCCGACGGCGGCCTTGCCTTTCAAGCCGATCATGCGGACCGCAACCGCCGCCGCGATTGCTTTGACGACGATCGTCGTCACGGTAAGTCCCAGCAGCGTGAGCGGCGTCTCCCACAGCAGGCGGATATCGATCAGCAGCCCCAGGCCGACGAAGAAGACCACGGCGAAGGTCTCGCGGAAGGGCAGCACTAGGGCGTCGATCTGCGGTGACCAGCGGTTACCGCCGAAGCACAGCCCCGCGGCAAACGCCCCCAGCGCCGGCGGCAAGCCTGCGGCCGAGGCGCCCAGCGTGGCGACGCCCAGCACGACGATCGTCAGCAGCACCACCAGATCGGGGCTGCGATAGCCGGTGAGCTTCGGCACCACCCAACTGGCGAGGGCAAGTCGCAGCAGCATCACCGCCGCGATGAACGCCACGCTACTGATCACCAATAGCAATAGCTCTCGCGGGCCGTGCGAGGCGTCGGCAGTTAGCAGCGGCACCACCAGCAGTAGCGGTACCAACGCCACGTCTTGGAACAGCAGAATGCCGATCATCCGCCGGCCGTGCGGCGTGGAGGCTTCGCCTAGCTCGGTGAGCGTCTTGAAGACCAGCACCGTCGAACTAAACGACGCTGCCGCGGCGAGCATCACCGACCCAGGCCAGTCGATGCCGAGCCATCGCCCAAAGAAGACAGCCGGCACGGCCACCAGTAGCATTTGAGCGGTTCCGCCGACGGGCAGTCGCCACGCCAGCGACCGCAGCTCGCTGATCGAGAACTCCAGCCCCACCGTAAACAGCAGCAGAAAGACGCCTGCTTCGCGTAGCAGTTCGACTTCGTGTTGATCGTTGCCGACGAAGTTAAACGCCCCACTGCCGAGCACGGCGCCCATGCCGAGGTAGCCGACGATGCTCGACACGCCGATACGCCGGCAGACAACGCTCGCCGCCAGGCCGGCGGCGAGAATCACTAGGAGTTCGACAACAAACCACTCGGGCATTGGATCGGCGTCGGGCAGAATGCAGGGTTGGCAGCAGGCTCCTGCAACTCTACCTCATAGCTTGCGATCCGCGGCAGAGCGCCTCGAAAAGAAATTGGCCCAAAAGTATTTCCAGGCCATGGCCAAAATGACGCTCTCAAACTTTTTTCGCCGCTAAGAGAGGCCGCGAAGGCGAGTCGCGTATCGACCGCCAACGACTTACGACGATCGCCGCCGCAAAAACCAGCAGGATTAGAAAAGGGCGATTGTCACTCTACCACGCCATTCGCAAAACTTCTGCAATCACTTTTGGGCCGCCATCCTTGGGCCACTCGCAAAAAACGTGGCCACTAGCGATTTTGTTTAGCAGCCTGCTTTGCGACGGTCACAGGCTCAACCGCTTATCGGCGACGGCGAAGCAAGAGAGCGACGCCCGAAGCGACGACGACCAGCGCCGTCGCGGGTTCGGGAACCGCATCATCCGGCTGGCAACCTATGAATCCGATTGCTGTTCGGTGCGTGGCGCCGCGTGTATGGCGAGCTTCGCGTTGAGCAGGTCGACGTTGGTACGTGCTTGCCGGCGGCCGCTCGAGAGATCGGGGACGAACGTGTAGAGCATGCCGTGCGGGCCCGCTTGCTTGAGGTGGATCTTCGCTCGCGGCGGATTGTTCGAGCCGTGGTAGGTCACGTTCTGCACGTACTCAAAGGGGAGGCGAAGCTGCTC
>JBCDCL010000137.1:0-7426 GCA_039182175.1 Planctomycetota bacterium | reverse complement strand
CTTACTGGCGCCGTCCATGGCGCCGTAAAAGTCGGCTTGCTGGGTGATCTCCTCTCGCCGCGCTTGAGCTTGCTTCTCGTCGATGATGCCGGCGTTCAGGTCGGCGTCGATCGCCATCTGCTTGCCCGGCATGCCATCGAGTGCAAAGCGAGCAGCCACTTCACTAATCCGCGTGGCGCCTTTGGTGATCACCACAAACTGAATCACCACGATGATCACAAAAATGATTACGCCTACGACGATTTTGCCATCGCCGGCTACAAAGTCAGAGAACGCGGTAATGACGCCACCGGCGGCTTCGAGTTTGTCCGTCGCTGCACGGGTAAGAATCAATCGCGTGGTCGCGACGTTGAGCACCAGTCGGGCGAGCGTGCTGGCGAGCAGCAGCGTGGGGAAGATGCTGAAGTCGAGTGGCGTGCGAACGTAGATGGTCGTCAGCAAAACAATCACCGAGACGGTGATGTTGCCAGCCAGCAGCACGTCCATCAGCGCAGGAGGCAACGGCACCATGATCACCAGCACGCTGGCGATGATGGCAATCGGCAGTACCAGGTCTTGGGCGCGGCGAAGCCAGGCAGGCGACGCAGTAGCAGACCCGTTAGCCATGGGGCCTCCGGCAAAAAGGGAACAGCAAACAAGCGCTCACGGCGAGCGGCGGCGGACGGTATCGAAACCGCCGCAGGCTGTCCATACAGGTAAGTTTGAGTAGCGACTTGGGTGGCTTATCGAGCGTGCAAAGCGGTGCGGATGGACCAAGTTTTTCTCTGCTGTCAAGCCACTTGCCAGCATGGCGCCATAGCGCGATACTCAGCCATGTGACGTTGCTTGCAGGCGGAAGCGAACCAGAGCACGCCACCTGTCAATTCTTGTTGGTCATCGAACGCAGGGCACAAGTCATGAGACGGGCAAAGATCACCATCGTGGGGGCAGGAAACGTGGGCGCCACGACCGCCCACTGGTGTGCGGCAGGCGAAATGGGCGACGTCGTGTTGCTCGATATCCCCGGCGAAATGGGCGACATGCCGAAGGGTAAGGCCCTCGACTTGATGGAAGCCTCGCCCATCTTTGGCTTCGATTCGAACATCACCGGCACTAACGACTATGCCGACACCGCCGGTAGCGACGTGGTGGTCATCACGGCTGGCATTCCTCGCAAGCCCGGCATGAGCCGCGACGACCTGCTAGCAACCAACGCCAAGATCATGGGCAGCGTTGCCGAAGAGGTGAAAGCTAGCAGTCCCGACGCGGTGGTGATTGTCGTCAGCAACCCGCTCGACGCGATGGTGCAACGCTGCCAGCAAGTGACGGGCTTCCCGCCCGAACGGGTCATCGGCCAGGCGGGTGTACTCGACACCGCGCGTTACCGTTCGTTCTTGGCGATGGAACTGGGCGTCAGTGTCGAAGACATCTCGGCCCTGTTGATGGGTGGCCACGGCGATACGATGGTCCCGCTGGCGAGTTGCACGAGCGTTGGCGGCATTCCTGTCACGCAGTTGGTGCCTCAGGATCGCCTCGACGAAATCATCGACCGCGCACGCAAGGGTGGCGCCGAGATCGTCGGCTTGCTGAAGACCGGCAGTGCCTACTACGCTCCCGCCGCCGCCACGGCCCAGATGGTCGAAGCCGTGGTGCGTGACAAGAAGCGATTGATTCCCGTCGCGGCCTACTGCGACAAAGAGTACGGCGTTGGCGGCTACTATGTCGGCGTGCCGGTGGTGCTTGGCACCGGCGGCGTAGAACGCATTGTCGAACTCGACCTGACCGACAGCGAGAAGGCTGCCTTCCAGAAGAGCGTCGATGCGGTGAAAGAACTCGTCGAGACAATGGCGGGTTTGGTTTAGTCGGCTTGCAAGGTGGGGCCCGCGATAGCAGTGCTGTCACGGGCCGCCACGGCGACGTTGCTCGTGCGAGTTTCGGGCAGGTAAAAATCGTCGCGTTGACACGATTTGGTGGCTTGTTTATTGTCCCCACCAACAGCGGTATCTAGCACTTCCCTTCTGCTTTCCTACCTCAGACGACGGCCTGTCGTCTCGCGTCGCGGCTCCCGAAACGTCCTCCGTTCTTTGGCCCCGTAAGCAAGATCATCATGAATCGCCTCGAAGCGCCTGTACTCACGCCGCCTGTTTCCAAAACGAAACCGGCGGCGTTCGACCTTTTTCCCAATTGGTCAGCAGAGCCCTTCGAGTCGCCCGATCTTTCGACCCCATTAGAGACTTTTCAGCCCGTTCATTACGAAGCCAATTACAAGTACCCCTTGGTCGTATGGTTGCATGGCGCCCGGCAGACGCAGCGTGACTTGCCGTCGGTGATGGCCCACGTCAGCACCCGCAACTACGTAGCCGTGGCGCCCGAGGGTCCCGGTTCGCTCGACCGCCCCTGGTCGGATGACGCGGCGGGAATTGCCGAGGCGGAAGAACGCATTGTCGAAGCGATTGAATACGCCAACGACTATTTCAATCTCCATGCCGAGCGCGTGTTTGTCGCTGGCATTGGTTGCGGCGGCACGGCGGCCTTGCGGATGGCGATGGCCAATCCCGGCTTTATCGCCGGCGCCGCGTCGTTTGATGGCCCCGTACCGCGGGGCAACACCCCGCTGCAGCAAATTGGCGCCCTGCGTGGTTTGCCGTTGATGCTGGCTACGGGTAAAGACAGCGAGCGGTACTCCGAGGCAAGCGTCTGCCGCGATATGCGGCTGCTCTACATGGCAGGATGCAACCTGCACATTCATCAAGAACCGGGCGATGGCGAAACGACCACCTCTTCTCTTGCCGAAGTCGACCGCTGGATGATGAACATCGTCTGCGGTAGCCAAACCATCAGCGGCTAAAACCCGCTGCTGGCGCCGTCTGCTCTGCGGTGCCAGTCACAGTCTTGCTCGTCGCAGTTTTCCAAACACTGCAGGCGCCAGCTTGTCTGCTCTGTTCGCTCCGCCGGAACGCGGATTGACACGGCTCGGACGACTCTTGTACAAGCCCTTCGCGATTTTGCGTGCCTCGCGGCATGCGCTGCGCACTCGTACAGGACACTCCCGTTGGCCGACGACAGCAAACCTATCGAAGCCGGAGTAGACGCTGCCGAGCAGCCGCGTCCTTCGCTATTGGTGCGTGCCCGGGAGTGGACCGCTGGTAGTCCGCTTCGCCGTGTGCTGGTCGGCGCCGGTTTGCTAGGGTTGGCGGGTGGTACGATCGCCGTCTGGTTGGTGCTTGCCAGTCTCGCGGCTCCGCAGCCCGTCTCGCGAATCGAAGTCGCCCTCGAAAAGCTCGACGAGGGCGACCTGGAGTACGCCCAGAACTACGTTCACAAGATGCAAGAGGCCCAGACGATCCTGACGCAGGATTATGGCGGGCCGTTGTTTGTGCTTGGCGCCGTCCGCGCGAAGCAGGCGGCCAGCCAGTGGGCGCCCGAGCGTCGCCGGCGAGACTACTTGGTGGCCGCCAAGTATTTGGAAGAGGCACTCTCGCTCGGCGTTCCCGAAGATCGCGAGTATCAGGCTTACTACCTGCTGGGTAAGTCGTTCATCGGTAGCGATCAGCTTGACGAAGGGGTCGACGTACTTGTCAAAGCCCTCGACGCCAATCCTGCCCATCAGACCGAAATTCACAGTCTGCTAGCGACTGCTCAGTACTTTGCCGCGATACCCGACTACGAGGAATCGCTCAAACACATTCAGCAGGTCCTGGCCGATCCCTCGGCGCCGGAAGAGCTGCGAGGTGACGCTAAGCTTCGGCTCGCCCGGACGCTCTCGCGGCTAGACCGGCACGAAGAAGCAGAGGAAACGCTCACCGACTTGCCACAGTCGCTCAATCCAGCGCAAGTTCGCCTGACAACCGGGCACGTGCTGATCGACTCAGCGGTCGACACCGAGGAACTCAAGCTGAGGGACGAACGCCTCGAGCGGGCCGAGCAGCAACTCATCGAGGCAGAGCGACTCGACAAGCTGTCGACAGAGATCACGGCCGGTTCGCAATTTCTCCGCGGCCGCATCAGTCAGCTTCGCCGGGAATATGAAGAAGCCATCCAGCGTTACACCGACGTGCGGAAACGCTTTGGCATGTCGCCCGCGGGCGTCGCGGCATCGGCTGCCGAGGGGGACATCTACCGAGTGGTCGGCAACGCCACCGATGCCCTAACCGCCTATCGCCGTGCGATGGACGCCGTCGACGAGATGGCGTTTTACCAGAGCGATCTGCTTCCGATCGATGAACTGAAGAAGACGATGCTTGGCGCCCACGCAACGTTCGTCGAGCAAGGGAAATACGACGAAGCCTTGTCATTGATCGAGCAACTTGGGCCGCTCATTGGCGAAACCTATCAGTTGGAACTGCGGGCACAGACGCAGCAGCGGTGGGGCGAGATGCTTATCGAGCAATCGCTGGCAAAGAGTTCACCCGTGCCCGAGCTAGAGCGGCAAGGTCGCCAACGCCTGCGTGAGGCGGGCGTCAGCTACGAAAATCTCGCGACGCAGCGCTTCGCCGAGATCGAGTACCCCGAAGACTTGTGGCGGGCTGCCGAGGCTTATTACAGCGGGCAAAGCTACACCAGCGCGACGCGCGTCTTGCGAGACTACATCAAAAACGAACCTTTGCGGTACAACGCCCAAGCATTGCTGCGGCTAGGGCAGTCGCTGCTGGCGTTGCACCAGCCGGAGCCGGCGGTAGAAGCCTTCGAAGAGTGCATCGAGTTCCATCCCTACGACGCCGCCGTCTACGGCGCCCGCCTTGCGGCGGCCCGGGCGCATCGCGAGCAGGGCGACTTCGACCGAGCGGAGCAGCTGCTCAAAGACAATTTGATTGGCGGCACCCTTTCGCCGCGTAGTCCTGAGTGGCGAGACTCGAAGTTTGAACTCGGTAGTCTGCTGCACGAAGTCGGCCGCCACACCGATGCAATCGACCACCTGGAAGAAGCGATCGACCGCTACGAGGACGATCCCGGCGCCCGCCAGCTACGGACCGCGCGCTACCTGGTCGCCGAGTCGTACCGCAATGCCGCCGAGGAGCCGCGGCAACGCTACATCGACGCCAAAGCGGTCAACGAGCGGGAAAAGAACGAGCAAGAGTTCCGTGCACTGCTGAAGAACGCCTTGCAGCACTACGACACCGTCCAAAGAGAGATCAGTCGTAGTAGCGTCAGCAATCCGACCGAACAAGCCATGCTGCGGAACTGCTACATGCTCAAGGGATCGGTCCTGTTCGACTTGGGCCGTTACCGCGAGGCGGTAGAAGAGTATTCCAACGTATCGGCGCTTTACCAGAACGAGCCTTTCGTCTTGGAAACGCTGCTACAAATTTCTTACTGCTGGCGACGCCTCGGCGAGCCAGAGAAGGCGCGTGGCAACATCGACCAAGCGATCCTCGCGCTCAACCGATTGCCAGACGACGTCGATTTGCTGGCGAGCACCACACGCTCCCGAGCCGAGTGGGACGCCATCCTTTCTGAGATTCGCAACTGGTAAACCGACACGCACGTAGCGACAATCAATCCAACGCATGAAACGATGACTGACCTGTCCCCCCAAAAACTTGCCGAGCTGATTCGCAGCAAACGCCAGGTGCTAGAGCAGTTGCACCAAGTTGGGCTGCGACAGGGCGAACTGGTTTCGTCGGGCGACGTTGGTTCGCTGCTCAAACTACTGGCGGCCAAGCAGCGGCTGCTGGCAGGGTTGCAGGCTGTTGAGAAACATCTCGAACCCTTCCGCGAGCAAGACCCTGACGGGCGTCCTTGGGCGAGCCCCCAAGAACGTGCCGCCTGTGCCGACGATGCCGAGACCTGTCGCACACTGCTGGCCGCCGTGGTTGAAATGGAACGCGAGCACGAGCAGGCGATGATCACGCGTCGCGACAAAATCGCCCAGCAATTGGAACGAGCCCACACGGCCCACGACGCGCACGACGCCTACCGGAGTCACCAATCGCCCATCGCGGCGCCCGTCTCAACGGAGTATGGCGCCAACCCTTCCAACACGGCAGGGATCGATCTCACAAGCGAAGTCTAGGACGCTTCGCACCAGGAACATCAGGCATGGAAGCCGCCAAACAAAACACAACGCCGATCGACGGCCCGCAGCACGATGCCGCCGCGCCCAACACGCTGTCGACGCTTAGCCTGTTCTTGGGCGAGCCCGAGGCTGCGGACCCCGCGCCCGATCTGAGCGAACTGCTTGACGCTTGGCGTTCGGCTACCGATCGGTTGGAACGCACTCACTCTGTCCTGCAATCGGAAGTGTCGCGATTGACCCACGAGTTGGAAGTCAAGAACCGCGAGCTAGCCCGCAAGAATCGGCTCGCCGATCTCGGCCAGATGGCGTCGCACGTCGCCCACGAGGTACGCAACAACCTGGTTCCCGTCACGCTGTATTTGAGTTTGCTCCGCCGCAAGCTGGCAGGCGATCCTGCCGGCTTAGAAACCCTTTCCAAAGTCGAGGCAGGGTTCACCGCCCTGGACTGTACCGTGAACGATCTCTTGAGCTTCACTGCCCATCGCCAGCCGCAGTGGGATAACTTTCTGGTAAACGATCTGGTCGAAGAAGTCTGCGAGTCGATGGCGCCGCAGCTTGAAGCGCAAGGCGTCGCGGTCGACATCGACGTGCCGCCCAACACCTCGCTGACTGCCGATCGGGAAATGCTTCGCCGGGCGGTGCTGAACTTGGTGCTCAATTCGCTCGATGCGATGCCCGAGGGTGGCGACTTGGTGATCACCTCGTACGACGGCCCTGGTGGCTTCGAACTCGAGGTCGCCGACAGCGGCCCCGGTCTGAGCGAAGAGCAGAAGAAGAAACTCTTCGAGCCGTTCTATACCACCAAGCAACAAGGCACGGGCTTGGGACTATCGGTGGTGTACCACGTCGCGGAAGCCCACGGCGGCATGGTGACGGCCGACAACTGCCCCGAGGGTGGCGCCGCGTTCACGATCAAGATTCCTCGCCGTGCGATGGGAGCTGCCGCATGAGCCAATCGGCTCCGCAAAAACCTGCTGACGACTCGGCGCCACGCGTGATGGTGGTCGACGACCATGCCACCGCCCGGCAGTCGGTCGCCGATGTGCTCCAATTCGCGGGGTACGAAGTGGTGGCGTGCGCCAGCGCTGTCGAGGCACTCAACCGCCTCGCGGAGGAGACGGTTGACGTCATCATTACCGACTTGCAGATGCCCGGCATGACAGGCCTGGAGTTCATCGGCGAGATCGGGCGGCGGCGGATCGCTGCCCAAGTGCTGATGATCACGGCCCACGCAAGTGTGGCAACGGCAGTCGAAGCGATGCGACTGGGCGCCTTCGATTACTTGGAAAAGCCGTTCGACGCGACGCAGCTTGAGCAGTCGGTCGCTCAAGCGCTCGACCGTGGCAAACTGTTGTCGCGTGGCGAAGCGGCGGGGCCGGCGATGATCGGCAACAGCCCTGCCATGCAGCAGCTTAGGGAGCAGATCGCCCG
>JBCDCL010000136.1:0-7481 GCA_039182175.1 Planctomycetota bacterium | reverse complement strand
GAAATGGCGTCGCCGGTGATCGTGATTGCCGGTGCAAAAGTAGGCGCCCTGCGAGACGCAAACGTGATTGCCAATCTCGACCGCGGCGATATTGTCGATCCACGCCTCTTGGCCAATCCAGCAATGATCGCCCACCGTAAGTCGCCACGGAAACTTGATTCGCACGTTTGGCTTGATCACGACGCCGTCGCCAATCTGGGCGCCGAAGCAGCGAAGCAGCCAAACCTTGGGACCAACAAAGGGAAACCAGCTCGACTCGAAGAGCACGAGGCTTGTGTAGTACCACAGCAATTGGACAACACGGCTGCGGCCTGGCGAGTAGTCCCCGACGGTGAAGCCCGAAAGGTCAGTCCACACGCTCGACGGTATATCGTCGGCGGCTTGCGGAGAGCTAGTCGGTGGCGAGGCGGGATCCGAGGACATGGCGGCAAGCGAGACGACCAGACGAGCGGGCGGGCAAGACTGCAAACAATCTTACGCGGCCCGCTCACCTCACACTACGCAAGAGTGCCCGGCGGCAGCGACGCTCGGATACTGGCGTGCCGATTGCGACGGTTGTGCCGATCGCTCGCCGGCGCCAAGTCGCAACGCCTGCTTACGAAGCAGTCTTCTCAGGGCCGGTGGCGGTGGCGACTTCGACCCCGTCCGACTTCTTCTCGGCCTCAAAGTCCTCGGCAACTAGCTTCTTATCGAGCACCAAAATGGCGACCGGCTTCTGCTTGGCGGCTTCGGCCGCGGCCCAGAGCTTGGCTAGTTCGACCGTCTTCTTCGGCTGCAGCTGAATGGTCGCCAAATTCGCCTTGACGTCGGTCTTTACCTTCTTGATGCCCGGCGTCGCGTAAAGCTTGCGGGCGAGCTTCTTGGCACAGTTGGAGCAGTGTAGCTGCTCAACCTGCAGTTCGACGGTCCCCTGCGGCAGCACTCGCGGCTCGTCAGCCGGAATGCCGGCGGAGGTGTCTGCAAACGAGGGCGCCACCAATTGGGCGGAGATGAGCAAGGCGAAAAAAAAAGCAAGCTTGGGCATCGTTGGATCCTTGAATGTTGGCTGTTGTGTATCAGCTGTTGGCTGTTGGCTGTTGGCTGTTGGCTGTTGGCTGTTGGCTGTTGGCGAAGGCTAGCCGCTCATAGCTAGTAGCCAACAGCTTCATTCATTCTCTTACGTATAAACTATCGGCCTGGACGATCAGCAACTCGCCGGCCATTTTCGCTTTGCCTTGCACGACCACTACCGCGTCGTTCTGCAAGTCGAGCAGCTCGCGAGCGTCGGCGGCGATCGGCTTGCCCGTGGCGTCGGTAAAGGTCACCACAGCAATCGAGTCGACATTGTCCGCCGCGTGGGCGGCGCAGAAGGCACACTCCTCGGCATGGTTGGGGTCGTCCCCCGTGTGTTCGGAAAAGGCGGCCGCGGTCCCGGCGTCGACCAAGAAGAAGGTCGCCTCGTCCGACTTCCAGGGAAATTCGGGCTCGGTCTGTTTCCACGGATTGGCAACGCCGCCGATCTGGCCGATCAGCACCACCTCGCCTTCGCTAAAGCCGCCCTCTTGCTCTCGCAGATCGATCGGTGACTCGGCGCCCGCGGGCTCTTCGTCCACGAGAAACGTCGTGCGGTACTCAGAAATCACCGCAGGGTCGAGCGGCTCCGGCTTGCTGCAGCCAATCGTGGCGGCGACCAGCAGGGCGGAAAACAGCGAAACGGTCAAGCAGAGCGGGCGTGCTAGCATCGGGCTGGTACTGGCGGCAGGGCTGGCAAGGCAGCGGACAGGCGGCAGGGCGACAGAATACCTCAAGATCGTCCGCTACGCACCGGCGGCTGCAAGGGTTCGCGAAAAGCCCTGCCGAAAAAGGGAACGCTGACCGGGCCCTCAACGAGCCGTAGCCTTACTGGCGACGAAATAGCCACCGACGACTGGCCATTGTCGCGGTGATCGCAAGCGTCAGTAGCAACACGGCGTGCGGTTCAGGGACTTGCGTGCTGGCGGCGGCAGAGGCCTCGATCGCTGCGGCGGCGGTAGCGCCGTAGTTGCTCTTCCACATGGCGTAGTCATCTGTATCGACGGTGCCATCACCGTTGCCATCGGCCAAGAGGTCCTGGCTGGTGAGGGCGTCTCGCCACATGGTGTAGTCAGCGACATCGACCAGGCCATCGCCGTTGTAGTCGCCTGCAAACTCAGCGCCGACGCTCAACAAGTTGGTGGTCTGTTCAACCCGCCACATGATGCCATCGACTTCGGGCAGGTTGATTTGAAAGAAGCCGCCGGTGATTTGTTCGGCTGAGGAGATTATGTCGAACTGCTGCCCGGGCAACACCTGCGTACCTGAGGCGAGGGTGAGGTCCATGACGCCATTTAATGATGCCTCGCCGGCAACCTCTATCGGATCGCCACCGAGATCAAGCTCAAGCGAGTGGGCGGCATCAAAGTCGCCACCAGTACCAAAGCTTAAATCCCCAAAAGCGGTGAGGGTCGAACCAGCTTTCAAATTCAGGGTGACATCATCAACGTCATCGTGAAACACCAAGTGACTATCGCCCGTCACGAGAATCCTGCCCGCGAACACAGGTCCAAAAACGTTGTTCGTCCCGCCAATCGATGCAACGGTTGGCTTAGGTAAGACATTGCGATCATTATCGCTCAACAGGCCTTGGCCAAGCAACAGATTCCCGTCGTTTAGCGTTATTCCCCCTTCAGACAGACCGGTGAGAGAAGGGGTCTGGGTCATCGTTCGCGTTACCTCCAACGTTCCTCCTTCAACAAACACGTCACCAAGATTAACGAAGAAGCCTTCGATTCGCAGCGTTTCATCCTGACCAACGTGGACGAGACCGAATTCATTGTTCTCAAGGGCTTTTTGTGTTGACGAGTCGTCGTCAGTGCGACTGATGACACCGCCACCAGAAATGGTCCCGGAATTTTCTATCGGTTGGGAGGTGCGTATTTCGCCACCATCGAGTCGAATCGCACTTCCCGATCGAACCGCTATGCCCCCCGGCACGCCTCCGAATAGGGATTCAACGAGACCCGCATTCTCTACTCGCAGTACGCCTACGTTGCCTGCATGGGAACCGACTTGAAGTAGTCCGCGAAACGACCAGCGAGAACCCGCCCCGGTCACGACAGTTCTGGCCGCCTTGTCAATGCCACCACTGAGGGTTGGCCAAAAACCGTCAATGAAGTGGCCGCCATTGATGACGTGTAGCTCTCCTCCAGAGTTCACAAGACCGTTGCCCAAGTTTTGCCAAATTGATCCCGCACCATCGATTACGACAGTCCCGTGAGTGATTTCGCTTGTGCTTTCTTGAGTCGGTGTGAGCAATCGTGCGCCGTCGGTCACTTCCAGTCGCCCGGTACTAATCTCACCGATACTCAACTCGTTGTTCACGGAGACAAACGACCGCGATCCGCTGATGCGTACCGCACCGTAACTGCTTGGAGAAAATTCGGAGCCAATAGAGAGTCGAAGGTTATCGGTGATTACAGAACCGCCATTGCTGACGTCGAGCAAGCCAAGTCCTCGATCACCAAGTAGAACAGTCGTAGCACGTAGCTGGCTGCCGGGATCGGTGACGAAGATATCTCCGATCTCGCCCTCGGAGGCGCCAGCAGTGATGGATTGGGGCGTTTCGAGCAGCGAGCCACTATCGATGGTCAGCGAGCTGTAAGGTCCTCCCGAAATAAAATCCGCGCCGACGAAGATGGTTTGATCAAACGTTCCCCCATCGACGGGCGGTACAGGATAGACACCGCCCACGGCGGTGACGGCTGCTTGGACTGACGTGCTGCCAATGGTGGCCAGCAGTAGGGCAATCCCTGCGAATCGGCTGCGCGGTTTAGTGAGCGCTTTGATGAGTTGGGCAAACCGCGCGTAAGGGCAGGGCATCAGACGCTCGTCGGGGTGGACCTGGCAGAGAAGATCAGCGGGGTCGTTCAATCGGCCGGGCTTTGATTATGCCCTAAGTCGTTGGCTGGCAACAAGCTTTTGATGGGGGCGTTTCCCCCAGGCGGGGGGGTGAAATTCTTTCGCGAAAAAATTTCGGCAGCGGGCCAAGATGCGGGCGGCGGGGGCGAAATTTCCTGTAGAGGCTCCTGAGAGGGCCAAACGGTTCGCCATCACGGCAGGTGGCGATCCCCAATAACCGCATGCCCAACAACTGCATGCAAGCGAAACCATCCAACAGCCGCCCACGGCTACCGCCAGCGGGTGGTTGGTCCCGTTCCTGGGTAGCCCGACGACACCGGCGCCGCCCCCTTTTTCGGAGAAAACCATGATCAAAAAGACTCTGATCACCACGCTAAGCGTTACCCTCGCCGCGGGGCTGCTGTTCGGCAGCAATGCTCTTAGCTACCTCAAGACGGCGTGCGGCCGCGTTAGCCAAGCGGCCGAAGATAGCGTGCCGGTTGAATTTCAAATCGACCGCGCTCGCCAGATGGTCGCCGACTTGGCGCCTGAAGTTCGTAACTCGATGCACGTGATCGCCAAGGAAGAGATCGCGCTGCAAAACCTCAACGAGCAAATCACCAAGGCCGAGGCGAAGACCGAAAAGAGCCGTGATGAGATTCTTCGCCTGCAGTCCGATCTATCTGACGGCCGGCAGGTGTTTCGCTATGCGGGGCATAGCTATTCACGCGACGAAGTGACCGAAGACCTCTCGCGGCGGTTCAACCGGTTCAAGGTGACCGATGAAACGCTTGCACACCTCAAGAGCATGCGAGACGCCCGGGCGAAAAACCTTGACGCCGCACGGCAGAAGCTAACCGCGATGGTGAGTGCTCAGAAGAAGCTTGAGACCGACATCACCAACTTGGAAGCGAAGCGGAAGCTGGTCGAAGTGGCCCAGGCTTCGAGCGATGTGATCTTCGACGATAGCCAACTGGCTCGCGCCAAGGAGTTGATCACCGACATTCGCACCAAGCTCGACGTAGCCGCCAAGCTGGCCAGCGCCGACGTGGACGTGCATGCCGAAATTCCGCTCGACGCTGCCCAGTCGGAAGACGTCACCGAGCAAGTAGCGGCCTACTTCCATCTGGATGCCAAGCCGAGCATCGAAGTGAAGGTGGCGAAGGTAAGCCTGTCGCAAGAGTAAACCCAGGTGCTCCGGCTGCTGACGCAGACGGCTCGCAGAAGGACGTTCAGCGAGCCAGAAGCGTTTGCGGCCGGAGTTTTCCTTGCAATAGTTCTGGCCGCCAGCCTGTAACCTCTGACCACACGCCTCACTCATGTTCCAGTGGCGTTTGAAACTGCGAGAAGCACGGTTGGCTTTGCAGGCGGGCCGGTTTGAAGAGGCTCGGCGGCTGCTGGACGACCATCAGCTACGCGATTTCTTGCCTGCTCGCGAGCTTGCCAGCCAGATGGCAGCCAAGTACGCCGAGCGGGCTCAGCAGCGAATTGCCTGGGGCGAAAGTTCTGCGGGGCTGGCCGATCTCTACACGGCCGAGGAGCTGGGCGGCGCCGAAGAGGCGGCCCAAACGGTGCGGCACGACTACACTCGCCGCGTTGCTGTTGAGGCGATCGCGAAACTCTCCGCCGCCGAACCCGAAGCGGCACTGCGGCGATTGCAGCTCACTCGCCGGCGAGGCGTTGCGACGCCACTCTTGCGTGATGCAGAGGAACTGGCCGAGGCATGGGTCGCCGCTCGTAAACGAGCCACCATCGGTGACATGGCCGACGCATTGGCCAAGTTGACCGCCGCCCACCATCTGGCCAGTGCATTCGACGCCAGTGCCACGGCTTGTGATAACTCAGCCTTGGGTGGCATTCGTCATGCACTCGGTCTTGGAAGCTTTGGACTTGGTAGAATGAAGGTCGCTGGCGCCGTGGATCGAGAAGAGAAGCTGCTGACGCAAAAGGCGGCAGAGCATCAGGCGGCACGCGAGCGACTGCATGCCGCGGCGGCCGCCAAAGAATGGGACAACGCCCTGTCAGCCGTCGACGAAGTGCTTCGCCTCGCGGCGGCAGACCAGGTAGCGATCTCGCTCCGCCGGCGGTTGTGGAAAGAGTTGGGACTGGGGCTGACGCAGTCGCATCGCGCTAATCCCAGTGGACCGATAGCGAACGGACACCAACCCGCGGCGAACCCTCCCAACAAACGAATCACCCCTTTGGCCTTACAGGACAACGAGGCCATGCCAGTGCGTCGCACGAGCGAGCGGAACCGGCAGCTGGGCCAATCGCTCCGAGCCCAAGCAGCCGGCGCCTCGCCAAACGATCAACCTGCCCGTATGTCGACCCGACCTTCCAAACCGAGCACAAGCGACACCGCCGCTGGCAGCACGCCCGTCGATAGGCGCATGCTTTGGGTCGACGCGGTAGGTGGCTATCTGGTGTGCCTGGACGATGCGGTGATGCTTGGCCAGCCAAACGGCGGTGGCGCCAGCCCGGCGATACCGATCCTGGCCGACATCTCTCGCCGCCATGCCATCCTCCGCCGCGAAGCGGGCGCCTACGTGCTCGAGCCGCTGGGGCCCGTGCTACTCGATGGCCAGCCCATCACCGGTCCGGCGGTGCTCGGCGATTCGCACCTCATCCAACTCAACGCGGGACAACCCGGCGCGGCACAACCCGGCACAGGGAAACCGGCCACCGGCGCCACCGTAGCAGGCGTGCAGATTCGCTTCACGCGGCCGCACGCCCTGAGCGCCACCGCACGGCTAGAAATCGAAAGTGGCCACCGCACCACGCCTTCTGCCGACGGCGTGCTACTGATGGCCGAGAGCTGCATCCTGGGGCCCAACACCCACAGCCATATTCGCTGCAAGGACTGGAAAGAGGACGTCATTCTGTTCCGCCAAGGCGAGGGGCTAGCCTGCCGATCGTCGGGCGAATTGAGCGTCGACGGCAAATTGTTCGCCGGCCCGGCGCCAATTGGCGGAAATTCGCGAATCGAAGGGGAAGATTTTGCAATCTCCAGCGAATTAGCATGAGAAGCGGAGGAGACGTGAGATTTCAACGTCGTCGCAAGGCGACGTTGGTTCCTCTCCCTCAGGGAGAGGCTAGGTGAGGGTGAACTCCCGCGAGAAGCAACGTCTGCAACTTGCGGTGCATGCCCTACCCTCCCCCAACCCCTCCCTGCAAGGGAGGGGAGCCACGGTCGCCCTGGGGTGACCCGAAACCGTACAATCACAAGTCGCGACGCGTAGCAACGCACTATCCAATCCCATGGCCACCATGAATCCAACGCGACCGGAACCCGACAGCGTTGAAGCCCAGCTTGGGGACGCCAACCACCAAGACCTGGTCGGCCAAAATGCGGACGCACAAGATCCGGACCAGCCGAAGACCGACAAGTCGCCCCGGCAAGCCTCGCGTTCGGCTCCGATGAAGTTCATGTACGCAAGTGGCGACCGGCCCCTGGATGGATACACCATCAAGCGAGGCGTGGGCCGTGGTGGATTTGGCGAGGTCTACTTCGCCGAGAGCGACGCCGGCAAAGAAGTGGCGATGAAGCTCATACGCCGCAACCTGGATGTCGAGCTACGCGGGGTGCG
>JBCDCL010000135.1:0-7484 GCA_039182175.1 Planctomycetota bacterium | reverse complement strand
TTTGGGAATCTGAGACAATGCGGGATTCTTGCCTACCGCCTTGCTCCGACCGGGTTGCCCTGCCATGTCAGATTCTCTTGCTTCGAAGCTCGCCACCACCGGGCTGACGTTTGACGACGTGCTGCTCGAGCCGCGGTATAGCGAGGTGGTGCCCTCGGAAGTCGAGCTGCGGACGCAGTTGACCGAGCGGATCGCGATGAACCTGCCGGTGCTCAGCTCGCCGATGGACACGGTGACCGAGCATGGCATGGCGATCGCCCTGGCTCAGGAAGGTGGCCTGGGCGTGGTGCACAAGAACCTGTCGATCGAGGCCCAAAGCCAAGAGGTGCAGAAGGTCAAACGCTCGGCCAATGGCATCATTACCAACCCCGTAACTTTGCCGCCCGACGCTAGCGTTGCTGCCGCCCGTGAGAAGATGGCCGCCTCGCGGGTCTCGGGCGTGCCTATCACCGAGCCTGACGGCAAGCTCGTGGGCATTCTTACCCGGCGAGACCTTCGCTTTCTGGAGCGAAACGACCTACCCATTCGCGAAGTAATGACCAGCGGCCACCTGGTGACGGCTACGGGGACCGTGACGCTTGCGGAAGCTGAGAAGGTCTTGATGGAAAAAAAGGTCGAGAAGCTTCTGCTGGTTGACGAAGATTACAAACTGACGGGCCTGATTACGATCAAGGACATCGACATGATGCGTCGGTACCCGCAGGCGGCTAAGGATGATCTTGGCCGGCTGAGGGTGGGCGCCGCGGTCGGCGTGTTTGATTACGAGCGGGCCGAGAGTTTGATCGCCAAGGAGGTCGACTTCTTGGTGGTCGATAGCGCCCATGGCCATTCGTCGAACGTTATCGAGACGGTCGGCGAAATTAAACGGCGGTGGGATATCGACGTGGTGGCGGGCAACGTCGCTACGGCGGAGGGGTGTCGCGACCTGATCAAAGCGGGCGCCGACGCCGTGAAAGTGGGCATCGGCCCGGGATCGATCTGCACCACGCGGGTCATCTCGGGCATTGGTGTGCCTCAGATCACGGCGGTGCACGCAGCGGCTCAGGCGGCGAAGGGGACCAACACAACCATCATAGCGGATGGGGGCATTCGCTATTCGGGGGATATCACCAAAGCGATCGCGGCCGGCGCCCACGTGGTGATGGTCGGCGGTTTGCTCGCCGGACTCGATGAGAGCCCTGGCGAGCGAGTGCTGTACCAAGGGCGTAGCTACAAGGCGTACCGCGGCATGGGGTCGCTGGGCGCCATGGTCAAAGGATCGAGCGAACGCTATCGCCAAGCGGCGACAGGGGACGAAGAAAGCGGGGGGACCGGCAAGCTGGTGCCCGAGGGGGTCGAAGGGCGTGTTCCGTACAAGGGGCCGCTTGGCCCGTTCGTGTATCAACTCGTCGGAGGGCTGCGGGCCGGAATGGGCTACTGCGGCGCACGGACGATAGACGAACTACGGACCGAGACGCGGTTTATCCGCGTCACACCGGCTTCGGTTAGGGAGAGCCACCCACATGACATCGCCATCACACAAGAGGCGCCCAACTACACCGCTGAGTACTCAGCGGACAACTTGTGACACAGTGGATGTCGCAGCAGCCGGCGAGGGGGGCGGTCGCCGGCTCGACGTCTTGGTGGGCGCCACGCCGCGGGGCCAATTCTCTAGCAGTGTGAGTCGCAGTTCCGCGCGGCAAGAACCGATCTGGTTGCCTGCTGGCATGCTTGCTGTGTTGGCGACGCTGGCCATGGCGCTCAGCGCGACGGGTGCTCCGGTTGATCACGCTGCGGTAGCAGCCTTCGAGCAAGACGCGTTTGAATCGGCATCGGACGACGCGGCCCGGGCCGCGTTTGCCACGCCTGCGGTCATGTCTTCTCTCCAAGCCACCGCTTCTCCGCAGTCCGCAAGTCAGCGAATTGTCGGCCAGTGGCGAGCGGCAGCAAGTCCAGCCAACGGACGCGCGACATCCGCGACCAAGTCGACCGTGACCCAGCTCCGCTTTACCGCGCCCACAGTTCGCCAGACCGTAGTGTCGACCATGGTGCAGCAGGCAAACGTGCGACAAGTCAACAGCGACTCGGGCGACTGGAACTACCAAGTTCGAACGGTCGCCTTCGACGAGGACCAGTTCAGCAGCGACTCTAGTTATGGCCAGACGGGCTCGGCCAGCATGCAGAGCATCCAAGAGACGGGCTTCACTTACCGGACCGCCCAGAATGACGAGCCCGATTTTGGCGCCGAGTTGCAGCGGCAACTTGAGGAACCATTCGGCGCTGAGGAACTTCCGCCACTGGACGAAACGCCTGCGGAGTCTGACGAGACTCCCGATCCGTTCGACATGCTGCCAGAGGACGAGGGGCAGCCGATGGACGACTCGGCGTTCGATGATTTCGGCGATGAGCCGATGGATGACGATATGGGCGAGCCCGAAGCACAGGTCTTGCCGCCGCTAGAAGACTACACGCCTCCTGAGATGGACGACTTCGACCAGCCGGAGATGCCCGATCCGGCGGACGACGCCTTCGACAACACATTCGACCAAGAATACGGTCCGGCTGACAGCGACGAAGATGCCGATGAGCGGAAGCGTCGCGAAGAGTCCGAGCAAAGCTGTGCCGAAGAACTCGCCGAACTGAAAGCGAATCGCCTGAGTATGGTCGACATCTCGATCGGCGTATCGGGTGACCAGGGACAGGATTACCCCTACACGTGCTCGATCGACGATGGTCAGCCGTTCGCCCCACGTAGTTGGGTTCCGATTACCTACATGTGGAAGGCGTCGGCGTTGTGCCACAAGCCGCTTTACTTCGAGCAGAAGGCTTTGGAGCGGTACGGCCATTCGTTCGGTCCGTACTTGGACCCGGTGGTGGCGGGCGCCCACTTCTTTACGCGGCTGCCTGTGCTGCCTTACTGCATGGGGCTGAAGACGCCTACCGAGTGCGTTTACACGCTGGGCCACTATCGCCCGGGCAACTGTGCTCCGTATCTGGTCGAGCAGCCTGGCATCACCTGCCGAGCGGTCGGGTTTGAACTCGGCGCTTGGACCGGTGGTTCGTTCCTGATTCCATAGTCGGTACGGGCCTGAGAAAGCGGGCGTGTCATCACGCTCGCTCGCCAAAACAAACCGCCGCCATGTGGGCACTAGCTCATGCTGGGGCCCGATGGCTGGCTGGTTGAATCTGATCGCCGCGGATTGCGCGAGGGGGGAGCCGATGGAGAAGCTATGCGTCGAGCGGCAGGATTTGGTGAATCGCGGCTACTGGCGTCGCGTCTATCGCCATCCGCACCGTCGAGGGCTGTGCGTTAAGACGCCTCGGCGAGGGGGGCGTAACACTCGCTACTTGCGCCGCGAGTTATCCGGCTGGAAGAACCTCGAGGCGAGCGGCTGCGACATGAGTCGGCTGCCAACGTTTCACGGCTGCGTCGAGACGCAGTTTGGCGTCAGCTCGGTTTGGGAGTTGATCAGCTGTGCGAACGATCGCGTGGCGCCCCCGCTCGATACCGCGTTGCATCTAGGCTTGGTCAACATCGACCATTGCCGCGCTCGACTTCGCTCGTTCGGCGATTGGATGATCGCCAACGGCGTGATCGGCAGTGACTTGAAGCTCTCGAATCTGGTTTGCCGATTCGATCGGCGAGGCGACTTCGAGTTGGTTTTTGTCGACGGCTGGGAGAACTCCGAATTAGTGCCAGTAAGCAGCTGGTCACCGCTACTACGCCAGCAGAAAGTGCAGCGACGCTGGAAGCGGTTCCTAGAGAAGTTCGAACGCTACCTGGTGGAAGGCCCCGACTGTCCCGCATGGCAAGTCCACCGGAAGCGACTGGCCGCCTAAGCTGACGCAAGAACCACTCATAAATAGAATTAGCCCTCGATCAATTGACCGAGGGCTAATTGCGTTATCAGTAGAATGACGCGAATGAGTTCTTGCGCTCGACTCAGACGTTGCCGTCCATGCCGAGTCGCATCTTGAGTTCTTCAAACTGCTGGATGTATTCGTCCGTGGTGGAGTGGACGTGCTCTGCCTCGGTGATGAACTTCATCTCCTCGCGGCAGTCGACGTAGTTGTCGATCAACACGCCTTCGTAAGGACGAAGGTCCGAGCCGTAGACGATCATCAGCTTGTGCTCATCAAGCTGCACTTCTTGCGGCACGCGGGGGTTCAGCACGGCAACGCCAGTACAGCCATCGTTGACTAGCAGGTCTTCAAAATCCCACAGAATGCTCTGCAGGATGGGCATGTCGATGTGTTCGCGGTAGAGGTCGGTATGCTCGCCGCCGTTGTGGCCGTGGCTGGTTTCGAGCACCACATCGACGGTTGGCCCCAGCGGGCCGAGCAGTTCCATGAAGGTTTCCATCACTCGCTCACGCGAGGCCGCGGCCATCAGCACGGGCACGTCGGCATGGCTTTCTTCGTCGTGATAGATGTCGTGGCGGAAGCCGGCGCTTGGCACCACTTCCAGGTTGTAGCTAGGACGAACGGCGTCGGTTAGCTCGAAGCTGCCGTAGCGAGAAACACCAAGGTGGGCTTCAAGCTGGCTTTCGGAGACTTGGTCGAAGCTGCTGCTAGGCAGCGTTGGTGCGTCGGTCTCTTCGTAGACGTTCGTGAAAAAGTTCGTTAGGAAACCCATCGGCGAGTCTCTCGCGTAGCGGTGTAGCGTCGGTTTTGCGGACGTTGGCGGAGCGGCGAGGGTCTGTCGCTTCTGCCAGCGTTGGTCCGCACGATGTTGGGGAGACGTTTCGAGGGAAATCCTTATCCGCGGCCGCTGGGAGTCGCCCCGCTAATTGCGAAGCCGCCCTGGCGGTCTGCACAACCGTAGGTCACCCGCTCTGCCGCACTTAGCAGCGGGACGCTACGCACGGGGAAACCACAAATCTGCCCCCGCTACGACCGGTACGACCGGACCCTGAGCGAGGGCGGAAGGCGGAAAGGGGAAGGCGGAGCCAGAAGAGTGAAGAGAGAAGTGAGAAGGGTGAAGAGAGAAGGGGGAAGAGTGAAAGATGAGGATGGAGGCCGCATGTCCGCATCCTGTCACTCCGCCTTCCCCCTTCCGCCTTCCGCCTTCGTCTCAATCACCCGCATCGTTCGCCATTTGCCCTGCAAGAAGCGGAGCAGAAAGATCACGCCGCCGACGCAAACCCAAAGCGTGACGACCGTCCAGCAACCGTAAACGCCTAGTCGCCAGACTTCCACGGCCAACCAACTGCCCGTGGCCAGCACAATCGCCATGACGATACTCACCCGCAGGACGAATTGCATATCGCCGGCGCCTTTGATCGCCCCGGCGAAGATCATCAGCGTTGCGTCGAGCAGGTTGTAGCCCGCCACGAACCGCAGCAAGTTCACCGCCAGCGGATAGACGGCCGCGGCGCGGGCGGTGTCGATGGCTGCCTGGGTGTCGGCCGCTGCCGGCGTGTCCGCGAGAGGGTTGCCGCCGAAGAAGCCGTACAGGAACACATCGGGCACAAAAACATAGAGCGACGAAAGCACCGTCATGTACGCCAGGGCCAGGATCAGCGTGGTCCAGGTAGCGCGGGCGGCCAGGTCGTCGCGGTCTTCGCCCAAATGCTGGCCAACCAGAATGCTGGTAGCCAGCGACAATCCCCACACCGGCATGAACGCGAGCGAACTGACGTTGAACGCGATGCTTGTCGCCTCGTAGGGCACGGCGCCCAATTGACCGGCCAAGAGGATAAATACGGTGAATCCCGTTACGTCCAGCAGCATCTGCAAACCACTCGGCCCACCAAACCGCAGGAGGCGGCGGAACAGCTTCGGCGTGAATGCGAAGCCCGACAGCGTGGCGAACTGCTCTTGATAGCGGGGCAGTAAAACTAGTGCCGCGTACGTGAGAGCCTTGAGCGACAGCGAAACAACCGTCGCCCAAGCGGCGCCCTCGATGCCCATCGCCGGGAAACCCCAAGCCATCCCCGACGCGCCAGTAAAAGGGAGGGTAGCGCCGAATATCCACAGGTAATCGAGCACGACATTTAATAGGGCGAACGCCGCGTCGACAATCATCACCACGACCGTTTGCCCACGTCCGCTATAGAAGCCAGACAGAGCTTGGGCAATGAGCATCGCCGGGCCGCCCCAGCAGAGAATTTGGAAGTAGCGGACCTCGTAGTCCGCCACGGCAGGGTCGTGCCCCGCGCTGTGGAATAGCCACGGCGCAAGGGGCGCCATCGCCACGACGAAGGGGACAAAGCCGATCGCCACCCAGACGGCCTGCCAAGTGATCGGCCCGATTTTCCGCAGCTGCCCGGCGCCGAAATACTGCGACACAAACGTACTGGCGTAGGTGCAGACGCCCAGCGGAAAGCAAAACAGCGTGAACCAAACGGTCCCCGCTGAAAACGCCGCCGACATCGCGTCGCCCGAGACCCAATGCAGGAACATCCGGTCGACGAACGTCATCACCGTCCACGACATGGCCGACACCACGAGCGGCAAGGCCACCGTCAGCACCTCGCGAGCGCCAGCCGGGCGGGCCCACCACGACGTCGCCGCCTCTTCGATTGGTGCAGTATCAGACGCCATCAGAGACTCCGTTCGAGCAAAGCGGCGCTAGAGAGAATGCGGGCGGGAAGACGTCAGCGGAGTTGTGAGGCGGGCGGCCTAGCACTTGCCAGCATACCCGGACACTGTGGCACGGGTAATGGTTCGCGCCGCGGCGTTGCGTTACCGAAACGCCGCTTCGCCTCTGGAGTCGCTTACAACTTGTCGGCCGGTGGCAGCATTCGCCGAAGTTTCATCAGCCACCAGGCATAGCTGCCGAAACCTGCGAGCAGTGGCGTGAATAACCACAGCTTGATCATTACCGCGAGGCTGATTGATTCGTAGAGAAGCTCTGGCGAATCGTGGTGTCGGGCGAAAATCGCCGCAATCAAGAAGACAACGCCGATGGCCATCATCGCGATGCCTGCCAGCAGTGCCGAGCGAGGCGAAAGCCAATTCAAACGCCAACCGACCAGCACCGCCGGTGTACCGAAGATGCCCCAGAACAAGACAACGAGGCCTGCCGGCAGAATGATCTCAAGCGGCGCCGGCGGGAAGTCCCAGTAGCCGAAGGTCGCTTGTTCGAGCATCGCCACCACCGGGAGCACTGCATAGTGCATCGCCACGGTGGCGACCATCGCGACCAGCAGCCCCGCGAGCGACGGCCCCAGCGGCAAGCGGCGCCCGGCGACCGCAGGCGATGCTGCTTGCGGCGCCGCATACGGATTGGCAACTTCCTCTCGCAAAGTCATCCCCATTTGGCTGTCGAGCTACGCCTCGCCGAACTCAACTCGGCCCACTAATCGGCCCACTAATCGGCCCACGTTTTCGGCCCACCTCTTCGCCCACTTTATCAGCCCGCCCCACCTACCAATCGCCCCAACCTCCGCACCCACCACGCATACGCTGCAAAGCCAGCAAACAGAGGCAGCGGCATCAGCAACAGCAGGGTGATGATCGTCTGCAAGATTCCAAGCGTCGTGTTGATGGACACCGAGTCG
>JBCDCL010000134.1:0-7492 GCA_039182175.1 Planctomycetota bacterium | reverse complement strand
TCTCGCAAATGGGCAACGTCCTGGCGATTCGCTCAGCACGCGACTCGTTGTTTCAGATTGGATTACTGTCGAACAAGCTCTTGCTGGCGGCCGTTTGCTTAACTTTTGTGATGCAGATGGCGGTTGTCTACACGCCGCAGCTGCAAACCGTATTCAAGACGGTCGCGTTGACACCAGCAGAACTGGGAGCCTGCATTTTGTTGAGCACGCTGCTGTTCTGGGCAATCGAAGTCAAGAAACTTGTGCACCGTGTCCGGGCGGCTTGAATCAAAGCAACTCGATCGCCGTCCTCCAAAGACCGAATAGCTAGACGCTGCGAGTCTACGTGCTGCCCTCTACGAGCGGGACGAATGAGAAGTTGCCTAAGCGTTCTGCGTTCAGTTTGTCGTCTTGCTTGGTGAGGCGATACATGGTCTGCCCGGCGTCGACCGTGCCTATAGGAATGATCAGACGCCCGCCTTGGGCAAGTTGGTCGGCATAGGCGACAGGCAGGGTCTTGGCGCCAGCCGTTACGATGATGGCATCGAACGGGGCATTCTCGGCCCAACCCAAGGACCCATCGGCAAGGTGAACTGACACGTTTGCATAGCCAAGCTTGCTCAAAGTCTGGCGGGCCTCTTCGGCAAGTTCGGGCACCCGTTCAACCGTGTCGACGTGAGCGGATAGATGGGCTAGGACCGCGGCGCCGTAGCCCGACCCGGCCCCAACTTCCAGCACTCGCTCGGTCCCACGCAGGCCTGCCGCCTCGCACATGAAGGCTACTGTGTAAGGCTGTGAAATCGTCTGTCCAGAGCCAATCGGCAGCGGTGAATCGCGGTAGGCAGAGTCGCGTAACTCGGGGGTCACGAACGCATGCCGGGGCGTTTGCCGCATCGCTTCGAGCACCCGCTCGTCGGAGATTCCTCGCCGACGCAGTTGCTCCTCGACCATCGCTTGCCGAGTCCGGCGGTAGGCCGTTTGACCGGTGCGATCAGATTCTTGTAGGTCGGGCATGCTTAACTCCGCGTTGCGTGCGTCCGCGCTTCGCGGTCGCTGGCGCCGCGATGTTTATCCTCGCTCGATGCACACGCCACCAATTGGAGAGGTGGTTGATTGGCTTGTCTTCGCAAGACATTGATGCCTCGCGTCACACCAGGCAGCGATACGAGCCGTTTCTCCAGTTTGCGTTTCCTTCGGAAGTCGGCGATCCACAATGCGACGAGCAGGAGGAGTGTCCCTTGTCCCGGAGTGAACAGCATAATGAGCCCCGCAATCGCTAGCAGGCCCGCTATCGAATTGCGAGCCATCCATCCGACGCATCGCAAGGGCGAGCACTCGGCACGATCACGCAGGGGCGATCGCTCCGACCGCAGGAAGTAGTCCGCTGGCATACGGACGATTAGCAGCGGCATCGCCACGGTTCCGACGATCGAGAACAAGACCGAGAACCAAAAGGCGTACCGGAGATAGTCGGTCCATTCGCTCATTTCCAGCCCGCGTCGCAAGTGAGCAGGCTACCCCACGTCCTCTAGAGTCCGGCCGAAAGGATGTGCAGTTTGGTCAAGAACTCGTGCAAGTCTCGCTTCAGTTCCTCATGTTGCTGCCGGCACGCGACGTGTTTAGCGGCTTGGGATTTGTGGCGGTTTTGTAGTCGTTCTTGTTCGCCGAAGTTGCATTGGCCATCCTCGTACGCATGCATCGATTGCTCGTGCTCTTGTAGCGCACGCTCGTTGTCATCAACTGCCCGAACGTGCTGCGCGACGGCCTGGCTGTGGGACTGGACCGCCGACTCGAGTCGTTTGAGTTGCTCGACCGCGACGGCCATCTCACGCTGCCATCGACAGGTATCTTCGCCCCATCGGTCATTCTCTTCGTGCCAGAAGCGGTGTTCGCTGTGCATGGCAGGCATCAGAAAGGTTAGATCGGCTTCGTTCATCTCGACGTTCCTTGTTGTTCGTCCCTCCTACAGACTCGATTCACTTTCGTACGCATCCGGCGACGCAACTGACTGGCTGATCGAGTTCTCGCGCATCTATTGGGCAAGGAAGAGGGGTCGATCGGTATGCTTCACGGTGTAAAGCATGGTTTCGCCAAATACGTGACGCAGGATCAAATTGCGTCCGCTATTTCCTAGCACCATCAGGTCGGGATTCCACTCTCGGGCATACGGAATTAGGCCATGCACGGGGGACTCAGGGCGGTGCTCCGTGTCAACCACTAGGCCGTGAGCACGACAGTAGCCCGCAGCTTCGTCGAGCAACGCCTGCGCTTTCTCGTGCTTATGTTCGAAGGTGACGATCCGCACGCGCACGTCGGGCCACAACCGCATCTGGACGAAACGCTTCATCGCCTTCGCTGATTCCATCGAGCCACTGTAAGAGATCAAGGCCCGATGAATTTCGCGATAATCGCTCGTGACGGCGATCAGCGGACGGACGCCCGCCTGCACCAGCCAAACAAGTTCGTCGGGTGGTTCATCAACGACGCCGTGCTCGAACAATCGGCTCAGCCCGCAGATCACTAGATCGTGATACCGGGCTTTGTCGGCAAGGCAGTGATAGGGATTGCCTTCAGGACTATGAATCTCATAGGAAATGTGGGCGTCCTGGCAAAGAACCTCGAACCGCTGATTCACATCCTTGATGGTTTGTTTAGTTTGCAGAAGCCGATGCTGCTGCAATTCGACGGCGGCGCCGCCAGCGCCTAGCGGCACGGGGCCGATATTGCTGACGCGGGCGACATCCATGACGCTGATGCCTGTCAGTTGGGCGTCGTGAAAGCGGGCGATGTCGAGCGCCATGTTGGTGGCCGATTCGGTGTACGGCAAATCGCCAAGACCAACCAAGATGCGACGAATCATGGTTCTGCTCCGAGTGAAAGGCCCTTAAAGTCTTCTGCGACTAATGATGCATGGCCGGTTGCTGCGATCGGTTGCTCGCCAACCAACCGGCCACCAGGTAAAACGCTCCAGGCAAAATGAATAGCGGCAGCAAACCTCCGGCGAAGGCGCCATTTGCCAACAACTCCGTCGTGTTGAACGCGAGAAAACCTAATACGATGGCCACGCCGCCAAGTAGCTCCCATTTCCAGCCGATTAAGAACCCTGCGAACATGACGACCGTAGCGATGAACTCGACGACAACTGATGTGGGAGCGTCACGCAAGTCGGGCAGTCCGCCATGGCCGACGGCGATCAGAACGAGCATCCCCGCCAAGCTAGTCGCCGTGAGCCGGCCGGCCCAACGCACCAGCGTTTCTGTCGTGTTATTCATGGTGAGTTTGCCTAGCGTCAGTCTCGGTTGTTAATCTCGCAGAATCAGCACCGCGCAGTGTGAAAGCCTGAGCACACGCTCCGCCACCGAGCCGAGCATCAGTCGCGTCAACCCGGTCCGGCCGTGCGACGGCATGACAATCAGATCGGCGTCGATCTCTTCGGCATGGGCAGCAATTTCATGCCCTGGATCGCCGAAGGCAACATGTAGCGAAATCCCCTCGTATTCAGGTCCGCGAAACACTTCGTGAAACTTGCGATCGATATTCGCACGACGAGAATCGTCGGTGAGTTCCTCCCAAACAACGCCCGGTGTCATCATGGCCAAGTCGGGCGCCACATTGATGACGGAGATACGCTTCGGCGGCATTCCCAAAGCCAAGACGGTGTCGACGGCCGCGTCCGACTTCTCGCTGAAATCGATGGGGACCAAGACTTTCTTCTGCTGGAACCAGGTCATCTGGTTGCCTCCTCGCTCTGTTGTCAGATCGTTTCTCTGGTGTTGGAACGGCTCCGTCATCCACCCGCGATCAGACTGCTGGGACCTTCTCGCTGTAAGACCGCGTGAATGTCGTTGAACTCACCGGTCAGCCAATTCAGCACGTCGTCAAGGCTTAGGATGCCGATCAACACGCCGTAGGCATCGACGACGGGCAAGCGTCGGCATGGCGCCGCTCGCATAGACTGGAGGGCGATTTCTATCGAGGTGTCTTCGCCAATCGAGGCGACGGCCGTTATCATGACGCTCGCCACCGTGGTAAGCATCGGATCACGACCCTCGGCGACAATCCGCACGGCCACATCACGATCGGTCAGCACGCCAATCGGCGTTCTCGTTTGATCGCAAACCACAAGCATGCCAACGTTGCGATCGTGCATCCGCTGCGCGGCTCGCTGCACGGATTCGGTCGGGTCGCAAACATCGACGTCACGGACGACGATTTGCTTTACAGACATCGCATTTCTCCTGCCCGTTTCTTACTTAACGAGCATCACAGGGCATTGGCACAAAATCGACACTTGGTAGCTAAGCGTGGCCCAACTTTTCGGCGCCTCGTCCAATTGGATTTTGTGTGAACTCAGAATCACCAGATCCGCCTGCTCGCTCATGGCGTAGCGGACAATACTGCTGGCGGTCTTGCCGACCATTACCTCCTGGTCAACCGGAATCCCCTCCGTGGTGAACTCTTTGAGCCGCTTGGAAAGTTCGTCTTCTGCTCTCAGTCGCAGCGTCTCATAGAAGTTTGCCATCGATGGGTCATTGGCATAGTCAATCGATTCAATCACATGGATTAGCGTCACTCGAGCAGCGTTTTGGCGAGCGATGTTCATCGCCACCTGTACCGCGGCGATGTTCTTCTCTGTGAAGTCGAGCGGCACCACGATGTGTCTGAAGAGCGAATCCACGGGTCGCCTCTTGTGTCACGGGTGATGGGTGCATCACGCCGACAGTTAATGCCGCAAAGAGTGTGCCGAGGCGGGGCGGTCTTCGGTTCTACAGGCGCCGGAAGCGGCAGGAATTTGAAGAGGGCCCCGTGTGCGAATCCGCACAGTGGAAGTGGGTGCTGCACACCTGCAGCGTGATCGCCAGCGACACGGACTTCTCCGCCGCCGCCGCCTGACTGAGAGCGGTAGGAGCCGCCTCGGGCCCGCTAAATGGCGTGTGTTTTGCTCTCTCACTTGGTGCGTGTGACTTCTTTGGAGAGCCTTGTGAATATTTTGATGTTAACCAATACGTTCACCCCGCACGTTGGCGGCGTTGCCCGTAGTGTCGAACAGTTTGCCGCCGAGCATCGCCGACAGGGACACGCTGTGCTGGTCGTGGCGCCTAGTTTCGATGGCGCCGAGGTCACGCCAGACGTCGTACGCGTGCCAGCGATCCAGAACTTCAACGGCACGTCGTTCTCAGTTCCCTTGCCTGTGCCAGGCTATCTGGATGCTGCGCTTGATGACTTCCATCCCGACATCGTGCACTCCAACCATCCCTTCTTGCTAGGCCACACCGCCCTGCGAATCGCCGCCTCGCGAGATATACCGGTCGTCTTCACGCACCACACGCTCTATGACAAGTACACCCATTATGTGGTAGACGATTCTTCGACGCTCAAACGCTTTGTCTCTGATCTAGCGGCGGGGTATTGCAATCTGTGCGACGCGGTGATCGCCCCCAGCGAATCGATCAGGCGAATGCTTCTAGACCACGGCGTCGAGCGTCGGATCGAAGTCATTCCGACAGGCGTCGTGATAGAGCGTTTCAGTCAAGGGGACGGAGCCAGCTGCCGACAGGTGCACGGCATCCCTAGTGACGCGTTCATCGTCGGTCACGTGGGACGCTTGGCGGTGGAGAAGAATTTGCGGTTCCTAGCGCACTCGGTCGCCAGCTTCGTCGCTGCGAACAAAAACGCTTGGTTCTTGGTTGCTGGCGACGGGCCATGTGCGTCGACCATCGAAGGAGCTTTCCGAGCCAATGATGTCGCCGATCGGTTGGTGATGCTGGGCGAACTGCCCACCGAAGCGCTCCCCGACGTGTATCACGCGATGGACGTCTTCGCGTTTGCATCACAATCCGAGACGCAGGGCATGGTGCTGACCGAAGCGATGGCCGCCGGGGCGCCAGTGGTGGCGGTCGATGGTCCGGGAGTACGTGACGTGGTGCGATCACGCGAGAACGGCGTGCTGTTGATGCAACCTAGCCGCGAGGTATTTGCTGCGGCGCTCTTCTGGATGCAAAAGCGAAAGCCAACAGAAATGCGGCGGCTGCGTACGGCCGCCCGCCGCACGGCTCGACAGTTTTCGATGGTTGAAACGACAGCACGCACCGCCGAACTCTACCAGTCTGTGATCGCAGCCGATTCGCGACAGCACCACCATGACATGTGGTCGGTTGCCGGCCGCCGGATCGCCCAAGAGTGGCGACTCTGGGAGAACATGCTCGAATCGGCGGGCGACGCCGTGCTTCATTCCGAAATCGCGACGGTTTAATGCACTTCGTTTGGTGGACAGCTCTGCTGCTGCGACTTCGGCGGATGTTGAGCCGCAACGAGTTGGCGGTTCGACTGTTGGGTTTGCCGCGTGAGACAGCCCATGCGCAAGCATGTGGTCTGGTGCTGATACAAATTGATGGCCTTTCACGACGGCAGCTAGAGACCGCCATCGCGAAGCGTCGCATGCCCTTTTTGCACAAGCTTCTGCATCGCGAGCACTACCGGCTAACGTCTCTCTACTCGGGCATCCCGTCGAGCACGCCGAGCGTGCAGGGGGAATTGTTTTATGGCGTTCGCTGCGCCACGCCTGCCTTCAGCTTCTTTTCTGAAAGTCTTGGCCGCCAAGTTTCGATGTCGGAGCCCGAGGCAGCGATCGAGGTTGAATCGCGAATCGCGGTCGACAGGCCGGGCTTGCTGGAAGGGGGCAGCGCCTACTGCGACGTTTACACCGGCGGTGCGAGAGAAGCCCACTTCTGCGCACAGAATCTCGGCTTGGGTGGCTTCCTGGCGTCGGTCAGATTGTCGCGGCTGCTAGTAGTGGCGACCTGGTACGTCTGGAGCCTTATCCGTGCCGCGGGGCTGACGCTACTTGAAATTGCATTGGCGATCGGCGGGTTTGTGTCAGGCGCGTTGCGTCGTGGTGAGTTCTTCGCCGAGCTGGGGTTCATTCCGGCTCGCGTGGCGATTGTGGTGCTCATGCGAGAGCTTGTTACCATTGGCGCCACGCTCGATGTCGCGCGGGGTGTGCCGATCGTGCACCTCAACTTGCTAGGGTACGACGAACAGGCTCATCGCCGTGGGCCTGAGTCGGACTTTGCTCATTGGACGCTCAAGGGAATCGACCACGCGGTGAAGACCATCTGGCAAGCAGCCCACCGCAGCCAGTTACGGCATTACGACGTGTGGGTTTACTCCGATCATGGCCAAGAGACCACGACCCCCTACGCGCAACGCCACGGGCAAACCATCCAGCAAACGGTGGCGAAGCTGCTTGGCGAAGAGACGATACCCTCAGAGCCGCCGGCTGCTCGCTCTGCGTTGACCGAGCGGGCGCAGTGGCTTGGCGGTGGCCGCATCGCACAGTGGCTGTTGGGCGCCAAGCCATTCGCCGCGGACAAAAGCCCGACTAATCCCGTCAAGGTCGTGGCAACTGGACCCGGCGGTGTTGTCTTCTCGCGAGCCTTAGGCGTGGAGCAAAGGCTGCGGCTTGCCCTCCGCTTGGTTTCGGTAAGGTACTGCCCGCTGGTGCTGGTGCGTG
>JBCDCL010000133.1:0-7510 GCA_039182175.1 Planctomycetota bacterium | reverse complement strand
CGGTCGATTCGCATCGGCCTCGTGAGCGTTCTGCCCAATGTGTTACCACTCTTGGCAATCGTTGCCACGCTCGCTGTGACGAATACGCCGATGCAGGTTTCAGCCGCCCTAGCACTCTGCCTGGCGATTGGCGTTGCGACAGACGACACCGTTCACTTCATTACCCGATTTCAGCAATCGTGTTCAGGCGGGGCGAACGCGGCACGCGCTTGTCTCGTCAGTTATCGCACGGTCGGTCGGACTCTTTTGCTGACAACCGTGGTTTTGGCGTGTGGATTCGCGACGATGATTTGGAGTCCATCGCCGGCGATTTACTTGTTCAGCACACTGACGTGCGTATCGCTAATCGTCGCCCTCATCGGCGATCTACTTTTTCTGCCGGCACTGCTCGTATTGCTAAATCCGCCAGCAACCAAGCGAAGCTTTATCCGCTTTGCAGTGGATGTGCGATCCGCACGCCCGCACTTAGCAGGCACTGTGTGAGAGCGTACTTTCCAGCCGCCTTGTAGTTAGCGGTCGCGTGTTCGCTTAGCCTTATTTAGGCTTGCGAACGCGACGGCTCGGAAGCAACGCCAGCCCGGCGAAACACGCGAGCAAACCCGTTGCCGGCTCCGGCACTGCCACTAGGTTGCCACGGAGTTCACCGCCGGCGAAGCCGCCACTGTGGATGTTCAGATAAAACAGACTAGAAAAGAGGGCGGTTTCTTCTGACTCAGTCAGAGTCGCCGTCCCCGCCAGGGACCCGCTTGTTGCACTTCCGTCTACCGGGACGAGCGGCGTTGTTAGCACAACGTTTGGGTCGGACCCGGAGTTTAAGTTGAACGCGATGCCACCCGTGCCATCGAATGGTGGCGCCCCGCTAGTGATGAGGTGGAAGTGAATGCCACTTGCAACGTCCGCCAGTCCGCCTGTTAGGCCGCTGAACTCAAAGGCGAAGTCCAACTCGTTGGAGTCGGTGTCGTAGACCAACCCGAGACCTGTCTCGCCGCCAATCGCAGGTGTTGAGACGCCGCCGGAGACGGGCGTATTCGCTCCGACTTCGTTCCCTGGCAGCAAGCCTAGCCCTGCGTTGCCTATGAAATTGAACTCGACAGTCGCGGCAACGGCTACAGATGAGATAAGAGTAAGTGCAAGAGAGAAGACGAACGACATATTACGCATGGGGTATCCTTTGGAAGGGTATTTGGTCAGGTGCAGCGAAGACAAGCAACGAGCCGCCCGTGCTTGAGCAGGGTGGGGCTCACGTTGGGGCATATCATTCGCCCAAACGCGGGCAGACGCTCGATGCCGACTATCCCGAATCGAAGAACGCATAGCACCGCGTACGCGGACGCTACGGCAAAGCAGAGGGTTATAAGCCGCGACTAGCTCCGGCCCCGTAGCCGCCGCGTGCAAACGGCAGCGATTCCTACCACAGCGATCGTCGCCGTCGAGGGCTCGGGGATTGCACGATCCGGCCGGGCAACACGATCGCCGGCCACGGCGATGGCTGTCAGCACCGAGCCGCCGTTGATTTCACCCACGAGCGAGGCGCCGCCCGTTCCTAGATCGACGGTCCACAGCTGCGTCCGCGATTCGTTAACCGCCTGAACAGCCATGAAGGCAGTGCCAGTAGTTCCCGAGATGTCGAAGCCGCCGACCGAGTTCACATCGACCGGAAGTGCGCCAACGGTGCCGAGCGTGCCAGCAGAGTTCGCCTGGGTGACGAGAATGTCGAGACCCGTGTCGATTGCGTAGAGCTGGGTGGTAGTCGCTCCGGCAAAGCTGTTGGTGTAGGCGGCATGTACGACGTTCGGATCGGTCCCCTCGTTAGGATCGCCGGCCCCGTAGAACAGGTCGGTCACAACGGTCGCTGATCCGGTGTTCGGATTCAGCACGTAGTTCGCATTCGTCTCCGAATCGAGCCGAATGCGGTCGATGGTCGGATTGAAGTCGAAACCGAAGCTCGACCCGTCTACCGTCGGAGTGAAGGCTCCCGGCCCGACCTGGAAAACCTGTCCCGTGGTCGTGTCGACCTCATACAGGCGGCTCGAACTACCGAGCGCGAAGAGCACATCGGTCGCAGGGCGGAAATCGATGCCAAGGATGGTCTCGTTCGGCTGCAGACCGCTAAAAGCAGTTCCCGAGAGGATGTTGTTTGGCGACGAGGAGTCGAAACTCACCAGGAATTGATTCTCAGTGACGCCGAAAATCGTTTCAGCAAACGCGTTTGTGTGCAGAATGCCCAGCGCGAGGAGGACGGCGGAGAAAGTGCGAAGCATTGGGTCAATCACCAGAAGATGTGCGGGAGATCATCATCGCCAGTCCGATGGATACGAGATGATTAGGACGCCGACCTTTCAATCCATGAAGTTTGGCGTTTTCACCGGGGATACGGCCGCCGAGACTGCGTTAGATGACTTAATCCGAAGAATTTCTGCAAATAATTTCCGCGTCCGATTCCTGCCCAGCGTTTTGTTGACCTTCCACGCGCGGGGGCCTATTCTCGTGCAGAATGTGGCCTGCTTGTATGTCTTTTGAATTTGTCGTGGGCGGTCGTTCTTCGATCTGTTCGAGCCGATGTCTGACGCTCGTCGTGCTGCTTGCACCTGCTAGCCTGGCCGCGGCAGGCGATCGTGAGGTCCCCGCCGCAGGCGACGCTTCGGCTGGAGCGCAGATGCCTGAGGCGTTGTCGCCAACCGGCGTTATCGAGGCCCAGCTATCGGCATTCTCGGAGTGGAGTCGCGACCCGGGCGCCATCGCTCGCGCGTTTATTTTTGCTTCTGCAGAGAACCGAAAAGCAATTGGGTCCCTCGAGCGCTACAGGCGTATGCTTTCGAACCCACCCTATGTGAGCTTAATCGATAATCGAGGCTGGCTCGTCGGACGCACCGTGCCCAAGGGCGAAGGCATCGCTGCGGTGCTCGTCACGGTCGACGATCGTTCTGACAAACTGCGTGTCTTTCGTTACTTGCTGATCCGCTCGACGGACCGCGGCAAGCAACGCTGGTACGTCGATACCGTCTTGCCGGCGCCGGTGATTGCATCAGGCAGCGTCGCACCGGAGCAGATGAAAAGCAAGCAAGACGAAAGTGGCCGGCGTGGCAATTGATGGAATCTGACCCAGAAACCACGCCAGACCGGGCGGCTGCCGACGCCCACAAACCGGGCGACGAAGAACTGGTCGCCGCTGTGCGTCGCGGTGATCGCGATGCGCTGACCGTTCTGTACGATCGGCACGCCGCCCACGTCTACACGATCGCCAAGCGTGTACTCAGATCGGGCGCCGATGCCGAACCGATCGTAAGTGACGTTTTTTTTGAACTCTGGCGGTCACCTGAGAGTTTTGACCCGTCTAGAAGTAGTTGCCGCACGTATCTGATTGTGATGGCTCGTAGTCGAGCGATTGATCGACTACGGTCCCTACGCTTGCATCAGGGACACACGCGAGCAGCCGCTGAAGAGGCCGCCATCACCCGTACCGATTCCGATTCCCCGGAAGAGCAAGCAGCGTCGAAGGACGATCGCCGGGTGGTGCATGAGGCGGTCGACGCACTTTCAGATGAACAAGGCAACGCGATCCGCATGGCGTTCTTCGATGGCAAAACGCACGATGAGATCGCAAGTGAACTCGACGAGCCGCTCGGGACGATAAAGTCTCGTATCCGCGCAGGGCTCCGTATCCTGCAGTCCAAGTTGGCTTTGTTAAGGAGACCCGACGATGCTCCATAACGAAGCCTACAGACTTCTGCCTGACTACGTTTTAGACGCGCTCGATCCGGCAGAGCGACGTGAAGTCGACGCGCACCTGGACAGCGGCTGCGTTGAATGTCAAGCAGAACTAAAGAGCCTGCACGAGGCACTGCTCGCGCTGATCGACCACGAGGGAGTCGAGCCTCCGCCTGCACGCGTGAAAGAAGAATTGCTGTCGCGTATCGGCGGCGCCGCGGAAAAGCCATTTGCAGCACGTGCACCAAAGCCACCGATTTCTTCGGGCCGTCGCTTCGCTACCTACGTGACGGCAGCAACGCTGCTCTTGGCCGTTGGGCTTTCGATGTTCGTCTGGTTCGGCACTTCTGTCGAGCAGGATGACGGCGTTGTCGACGAAGTCGGGCCCGCCGCGCCGCAACTAGGGATTCGGCTTGTTGACTTCGCACTTGGTGGTCAAGCTCCGAAGCTGCTGAAGCACGCAATCTACGATGAAACCGCGGGCGAGATGCACGTCTGGGTAAATCTAGGCAATCGCGATGAAGAATCGCCGCCACATGCCGTTCAGGTCGTTGATGCAAATGGCGCCGTGCTGGCAACCAGCCGGCTTCAGCAGAAGGTGGGAGTCGCTGGGGCGGTCATTTACGTGCCGGATCTACCTCAGCGTGGTAAACTAGCGGTGGTGACAGACGCCGAGATCGTCGGTGAGGGCGAAGTTCTCGAAGCTCTGCCATTTCAACTCCGGTAGCGTGGCCAACCGCATGGCTTCCCGAGCAACTCGATTGATGCCTCGACCAATTGCATACATACGTTTCGCACCACCTCAAGTAAGGCGAGGGTTTACTCTCGTCGAGCTGTTGGTGGTGATCGCCATCATCGGCACGCTTATCGCGTTGTTGCTACCAGCAGTGCAGTCTGCCCGTGAGGCGGGTCGACGATCCGCCTGTGCAAACAATCTCCGCCAGCTCGGCCTTGGAGCGCTAGCCTACGAATCGATTCGTGGCCAATTCGCGCCCGGCGTGCTGGGCAGCCAAAACTATCAGCAGCCGCAATCGTTTGCCGAACCCGATGGTCGCGACAATCAATGGGTAGGCGTGCTTGGTCAGCACTTGCCCTACATCGAGCAGGGTCCTGTCTACGACCTGCTAACCACCGACATGCAACTAGATCCCGATACGTACGACCTGCGATTTTTTGAGAACCCGACCGCTACGGAAGCTGCCGGGCGACACATTGCAACGTTTCTGTGCCCGTCGATTTCAGGCGATCGACCTTCCAATGGAGTCGTTATCCAGGCATATGTAAAAGACACCGCAAAAGGCAGTCCGCCGGTTGACGAGACGGAATTCGTCGCGAGCAGTCGTTTGCAACACGCGGCTGTCTCTTTGCCGCCGGGAGGCGAGCCGGGCGATCTATCTGGCGATCTATTCGGACTGACTCACTACCAAGGCGTCTGGGGCGTATTCGGAGAGCTAGGTCCCGAATCGCGAGTAATCACCGATAGTGGCGACGAAGTAGAAGTCGATGAACGTTTGGGGGTTTACAGTATCCGGTCGAAGACTCGCATGGGCGAGATCACAGATGGCGCCTCGAACACGTTGCTCTTTGGCGAGGCGCCAGGGTCGCTAGGGGGCGGTTTCTACGATGACCTGGCGGATCGCCAAGCGAGCGGCTATGCCCAAGGCGTTGCCTGGATTAGCAACTGCTTGACGCCAACCTACCAAGGTCTTAACGGCGTCCAGCCTACCGGCACTGCGGAGGGCTCTGGAGGTGGAGACACCGTCGACGCGCATTGGTCTTCCTTCGGATCATGTCATCCAGGCATCGTGCAATTCTGCTTCGCCGATGGCTCACTCCGTGGTTTGAACCGTGAGATTGATCTCGCGTTGTTCAAATCGCTATCAACAAGCCAGGGTGGCGAACTTGTGAGTGAGTGATAGGGATTGCGTGCAGGGATCTTTCGCCGAGCATTTTGACAAAGGTGATGGTTGCCGACGGTTGCGTGCCTCCCTCGTCAGAAGCCAGAATCAATTGAGCTTTAACTTTGGTGTGTAATAGGTGAAGGGCAAGTGATTAGTCACTCTATCCTTGGGGTCAAAAAGGCGTTGAGCCTGTCTTCTAATTGGTAGTCTGCCGTTGAGCCAAATCATCACGGTTGTTTCGGGGTTGCCCCGGTCTGGAACTTCGCTGCTGATGCAGATGCTCGCAGCGGCGGGGATCGAGTCTTTGACCGACGGGGTACGCACGCCGGACGAGGACAATCCTCGTGGATACTTTGAGTTCGAGCCGGTGAAGCGAGTGGCAACCGACGCAAGTTGGGTTTCTCAAGCTCGGGGAAAAGTGGTGAAGGTGATCTCGCACCTAGTGGCGCGCTTGCCCCGTGACGAATGCTATCGTCTTATCTTGGTCGAACGCGACCTGGAAGAAGTCCTCGCTTCGCAAGCGAAGATGATTGAGCGGCTCGGACGCGCGGCGCCCGATGCGTCGATTGTTCGCAAGGCGTTTGTTGCCCATCAAGCAGCGTTCGATCAAGCAGTACGCGACCGGCCGGAAATTGTGCTGCTGCGTATCCAGCACGCAGAGCTCATCAACTCACCGGAACCTACTGCTCACCGCATCGCAAAGTTCCTAGAGGAGGGGCAGGGCAGGGCAATTGATGCCGAAGCCATGGCCGCAGTGATCGATCCTGAGCTTTATCGTAATCGGTGCATTGGCTAACGAAACCGGCGCACTGAATCGTTGCCAAGGCAGTCCGGTCGTACTAACATCGAGCGATGCGCAGATTTGATTCGTTCGTTCGTTGCCTGAGAGCATTCTACGGCTGCCGTGTTCCGGCGGTGCTCGCTGCTGCGGTAGCTGTCTGCAGTAGTCTGGCAGCAAGCCAATCGCAGGCGTACTTCAACAACGCTCAATGGAGCGCGACTGCCACCGACGGTTCTCTCTCGGGTACTGGCGCCCCAATTACCCTGACCTGGGGCATCGCCAACGATGGCACGACGGTTCCAAACGTGCTGCCTGGCGTGAATCGTTCAAGCGACCTGATCGCCTCGCTCGACGGTTGGTTTGGAAACGGTGGCGGCGGGCCACTAACTGCCAGGCCATGGTTCGGTTTTCTTGAATCGGCGTTCGATGCCTGGGGCGCCGTTTCGGGCCTGACATTCATCTACGAACCAAACGATGATGGGGCGATTCACGGCAATAGCCCAGGCCTGCTTGGCATTCGGGCCGACATCCGCTTGGCGGGGGGAAGATACGACGGGACAGTCGGGACAAATTTCGGCACGCTGGCGTACTCGATCGCTCCCGACACTGCGGACATCTTTTTCGATACCGACGATGTGTCTTACTACAGCAATCCCGTCGACGATGCCTTCAGTCTGCGGCACACGCTGATGCACGAGATTGGGCATTCGCTCGGACTAGGGCACGTCACCAGTAACGCTGCTGACATTTTGCTAGAGCCGTTTTTCCAAACAGGCTTCGATGGCCCACAGATTGATGACATTCGGGGTGTCCAGTGGCTGTATGGCGATCCCCTTGAGGCGGGCGGGGGTAACGACTCGATCGCGACAGCAACTCCGTTGGGTGAACTCTCGCTCGGTTCGCAGGTGGTTATCGGGGCGGATGGCGATGAGACGAGCGTCGACCTCTCCATGAACGACTTCATCAGTATTCACCGATCATCCGATGTCGACATCTACGAGTTGACCGTCGACGAGCCGACGCGCGTTGAGGTGAATCTAACGCCGGTCGGTGGATCATACGACCAGCGGATCGGCGGCGGAGCGTCAACGACAGTCCAAGCGACCCGAGTTGGCAATTT
>JBCDCL010000132.1:0-7583 GCA_039182175.1 Planctomycetota bacterium | reverse complement strand
GAGGAATCGCTACGGTCGCCTTTGATAGTTGTGCATCCGACCGTAAAACGCCGAGGCGAGCCGACGGATGCTATTGTCGAGTCGATCGATATCTTCCCGACGTTGTGCGGTCTAACTGGCATACCGATGCCGAGCTTCACGCACGGCAAATGTCTGGCGCCGCTGCTCGAAGATCCCACCAACGAAGGTCACGCCGCGGTAAGTTACTTTGGCGCCGCGCAGACAATTCGGACGCCAACGCATCGCCTGATCCTGCACGACGACGGCTTCTGCGAACTCTACGACCACCAAATGCAAGATGCGGAGACGGCGAACGTCGCGAAGGCTAACCCTGCGATTGTGCAGCGACTGAGGCAACAACTAAGGCAACGACTCTTAGCAAGACTGCGGCACTAGGCCTGCCGATGCTGCCTTCGGAGTGTGTCATGCCGGATTGTCGCCGCCAACGCACCTCGCGTTCGATGGGTAGGGGTTGCGGTGCTAATTGATCTCGCGTTCAATTTCGCGTTTGATTTCTTGCACGGCTTTTTCGATCTCTTCGCCGAGACCTGCGTCAAGGGCGCCGGTGGTTACCGTGTCGGTCAGTTCTTGCATCTTCTCGGGCGAGAGTGTGCAGTCGACAACGGCAATCACCAACTCCTTCACGTTGTTCGACGCCATGAAAAAGGCGCCACTGATGCCGCCGGCGTCGCGGCTCAGGGCGACTTCGACCTGGTCATCACCATCGGCGACGCGGAGCACTCGGTCCCAACCGGCGCTAGCTAGTTGCTGGTTGTAGTATGCCTTCATCGGCGCCATGCCATCGGCGGCGTTCTTGTAGACACGCAGTTCGACGCTTTGGATCGAACCTTTGACGATGCTCAGAACTTTTTGCGAGAGGGCGAGTTGCTCGGCGGTAAGCTGGATCGCCTCTTGCTGATCGTCGTCGGCTTCTTGGCCGAATCGCGTAGCGGCGTCGATCACGCCCTGCACGGCGGATTCGGTAATGCCAAACAGGTCGCTAAACAAGCCGGCTGAGAGGCTTAGTTCAACCGTCGCTGGTGGAGCGTCGGGGTAGTCGAGCGAGACTTGCTGGGCAGTCGCCCCCGATTCGACGGGCGCCGCGTTGAGCGACAGGCCATTAGACGCCGCAGAAATCGAAACCATCGGCGCCGCGAGTAAAGCAACAAGACGCGAGCAAGCCATGACAGGGCCCTCCCATAACGAAACCACGAACAGGCGAGACGCCAGCGATCCGACGCCCCTATTCTTGTTTATTCGCTGCGTGGGAAAGGATCTTGTTGCCGGCGTGGCAAATCGAAGAAAACTTGGTCGCGCAAGCGTAGCTCGCGGCTAAAGGACCGAATGCAGGCCCGACAAAAGGGCCCACTACAGGGCCGACTAAAGGGCCAAGTCTCGCCACTCGATTTGGCCTTCGCCGACGCTCCAGTCGGGGCCGAAGTAGCCAGCGGCGCGGGCGTCGTCGGCGCCGCGGGTGAGGACCTGGGGGCCGAGAATCATCAGGTCCGGATAGACAACGCCGGGGACGAAGTATCGCAAGCGATTGGTCCGTCGCATCCCGGCTACACCGGCGCCACCGACCACGGCAACACTGGCGGTCGAACTCCCGGGACGAGGGCGGATCATGAGCACGGCCAGGTCGTCGCCCATTTCGGGGCGGACGTTGGCTTGCACGCTCACGTCGACGCGGCCATCGCGAACCTGCACGGGCGAGGTCGACAAGAGAGCCGGCCACGCGGCATTTGATTGGGCATTGCCGTACAGGACAACGTTGCGGTTGGGCTGGGTCGATGCATCGAAGTCGACGTCCGACACCACTTCAAGCGAGCCATTGCCTCGTCGCCAAAAGGCTTGGGCATCGAAGCGAGCTTTCGATTCGGCCCAGCGGTTTTCTTCTTCGCTACCCTGCGTGCCGTACACTAGTACGGCGTCGCCTGCGAATGCCGACTTGAACAAACCGCCACGGGCAGGGTACTTCTCCGTCGGCGGCGGTTGGCGGACGATTTTCCACACGCCTTCTTCATTCTTGGCTAGCCAGAGCCGCGTCGCTCGGCCCGACCAGCGTGCCCTCAGCGTACGGCTATCGTCGAGAATAAACGTGGCGTTGTTGCCCGTGGTGAGGTGGCTGACGTCGAACGAGAGCATCGCCACGTTCTCGGTCCGCCCGCGGAAGGTCCGCTGGCGAGCGTCGTGCTGGATGACCACTCGCGAGGGGACGAACGTTTGTTCTTGCCGCTGGACGCTGACCCAGTGACAAGTCGAGGCAAGGCTTGGATGGGCGACCGTAAAGTCAACCTGTTTGACGTCTCCCGGTTCGGGGATCTGGCGAGCTTCGAAGAAGTCCATCATCCGTGGCCAATCGACGCCTTCAGGCCCCCACCAATGTCCGGCGCCGGGCCGTTCGTAATAGACGAAGTCAGGATGGAACTCGCCAAGTTGCCGACGAAGGAACCGGCTTTCCGCTGGCGGTAGGCGCTGGTTATCGGCGCCATGCAGCAGGTAGATGCCCATGTTGGATAAATTTCGGAGCAAGCCGGTGGTGCTCTGCGAGGCGTTGCCAAGTTGTAGCGTGGTAGCAAGGACAGGCGTCGGTGCCGGAGAGGATGTAGTCGCGCCGGCTGTGCTCGAAGTGGGCGCCGCGATGAATTCAAATTTACCGCCACTCGTGCCGACGGCGGCAAACTGGTTGGGCTGCTGCATGGCGAGTCGCAAGGCGCCATATCCGCCGAAGCCGTGCCCCAGCACGCAGGTCCGCCGTGGATTGTGCGCGAGGTGTTTGCGGGCGTTGGCCAGGGCTTCGGTAGCGTCCGTGGCCCCCCAGTCTTCCCACACGAAGCCGAACGGCCGGCGATTCTGCGGCGCCACGATATGCGCCCAAAGCTTCGGCCGAAAGTAGTTGGCGAATGCTTGGTGGTCGCGGCCCAAGTCGTGCAGTGCGAGGATGATCGCCGGCCGGTGTTCGCCGGACTGATCGGCGGTATCGCGCGTTGCCGGCACGACGGAGTACGCCTGGACGCTTCCATCGATTTTGCTGCGGAATGTACGGACGTGTGGCTCGGTTGGTTTCGCTGCCGTGAGAGTCAGGTCCGCCACCGCTGTTGGGTCGGGCGAGAGGGCGCCCGTGTCGCGACGAGGGAAATAGGCAGCCACGACCGCGACGATCGGCCCTTCGCTCACCTCGACCGCCGGCAGGCGGAACGCCGGCTTGTAGATTGTCATCGGTTCGATCGCCGGCAACCGCGTAGTTTGCGTCGTCTGGCCAATCGTGACACGTAGCTCGCCACCGACGAGGCGGTCGGGCGTGGCGTTTTGCAGCGGCATCGCCGCCCAGAGTTTCGCTGCTTCGCCGACGAGGGGTGTCGGCGCCGTAACGTCGTCGGTTAGTAGCTGGACCTCGGCCGAAGGCGCCACGAGTTTTGCCGAGAACCCAGGCAGAGCGACGTGAAACAAAAACGTGTTCTCGCCCGCCACCAGTTGCACGGGTAGGTAGGGCGGGCCCATGCCGTAGGGATCGCCGGCCAGCCACTGGCCATTGACGCACACCGCCACGTGGCGAGTGGCTTGGAGGAGCATCACGCGATCCACGGGCGAGTCGACCGTCGTGTAGGCGTAGCCGCCCGACGCTGCGGGGCCGCTGAGCCGATTTCGCGGGTCGGCGATCGCCAATTCCCAAGCCACTTCTTTTCCGGCGGTAGTGGTAACGACGTCGCCCGCTTCGGGCGCCTGCCATGTGCCGTCTGCGATGGCGGCTTCAATCGGATCTTGATGCAGCACCCGGCGGCCAGGCAGATCGACCCGCGGGATGACGAGGTATTCGCGGAGCGGAATTTCTTGGCGGAGGTCTAGCTCAGCCGGCGACGGAGCCGCGGACTCTGTCGATGGTGCGGGCGCCGGCGTACTGCCTTCCGTGACGGTTTGCAGCGGCTCATTTGGTAATGGCTTGGCGTTGTCGGTCTGCGCCGTGTCCTGCTGACACCACGCAGCCGAGCAGGCTACGACCCAACACAAAATAAAGCCGGCGAAAATACGCATAAAAAGCTCCGACAACGACCAAGGTGCTTCTACAGCCTACGTCGTCAGAGGGGCGAGAAACAACCGTGCTTGCTTGACGGCCCGGCGTGAGGTACTAGATTCCGAGAATGCCGTGTGAGCGTTTCATCCACGCGTATCGTTATTTTCAAACGCTCGACAAATCTATGCCGAGCCCAGGACAAGTGTCGCTCGTTGTTGTTGGCCGTCGCGTAGGACGGTGAGCGTGATTTCGTCGCCTGGTTTGAACCGGTCCATGATTTCCAAGAACTCGGTGTGGGTGGTGACGTTCACGCCGTTGATGGCGACGATCGTGTCGGCGTATTCGACATCGAGCCTTGTTTCGATATAGAGAATCGGCCCCCGGCGACGCTTGGTTTCGACCACGCGGACGCCTCGCAAGCCGGCTTGCTCGGCAGGGCCACCGCGGCTCAGTTTTCGCAGCCGCAGGCCATTGGGCGTTTCGTCGAGGGTGACAATGCCGTGATAGGCCCGCAGGACTTTGCCGTGCTCAATCAATTCGGGCAAGAACTTGCGAACGCGGTCGACCGGAATGGCAAAGCCAACGCCAGAGTTTTGCCCACTGCGAGACTTGATGGCCACGTTCATACCAATCATCTCCGCATTGGAGTTGAGCAGCGGCCCGCCCGAGTTGCCAGGATTCATCGCGGCATCGGTTTGGATCATGCCGTTGATGACGCGATCGCTCACGCGGCTTGGCAGCGAACGGTTGAGGCTCGAAACGATGCCGATGGTCAGCGTTCCTTCTAGCCCGAAGGGATTGCCGACGGCGTACGCCTTTTGGCCGACGCGGAGGTTATTGCTCCGGCCCAAGCGGACGGGGAACAATTCCTCGGGCGGGGCATTGATCTTGATCACCGCCATGTCGTACTCCGCATCGGCGCCGACCAGCTCTGCTGGATAGCTGGCGCCACTGGCGAGGGTGACATCAATCTTCTGGGCATCTTCGATCACGTGATAGTTGGTCAAGATATGCCCCTGCTTGTCGAGTACCGACCCAGAACCGGCCCCCTGGCCACCAATCGGTAGTCCCATCATGCGGTCGTACTTCACGGTGCTGGTGGTGATGTTCGCCACGCCACGCGAGACGACTTCGTAGACACGAATGTTGGCTTGCTCTTCGGGCGTGAGCGTCACAGTCGCCTGCCGCTGCTGATAAGCAGACGTGGGCGCTGCCGCCGGTTGGCCGTTAGCGGCGCCTGCCAGCAGTCCAAGACCGATCGCTGCAGCGAGTAGCACAGCAGTAGAGCGTGCGAGTTTGGATTCAAACAAACGAATAAGCATGATCGTGAGAAATGGGGTGAATCGAAATTGCTTTGGGTCGTCTACGCTATCAATCTGCCCAACGTTCGCCAGAACGGCAAGCTGGAGAGTAGTTGATGTCCGCTGCTGCGAGCTGTCGCTACTTAGGTAAGTCGAATTGCCAAATCCAAGGAATCAGGGCCCAGGCGGTGATGCCCGTTAGCAACGCCAGTGGTAGGCCGACCTTTAGGTAATCACGTGGGTGGTAGCCGCCGGGGCCCATCACCATCAGGTTGGTTTGGTAGCCAATCGGCGTGGCGAAGCTTAGCGATGCCGACACGGCGATCGCCATGATGAACGGCCGCGGGTTCAGGTCTGCCGCGGCGGCAACGCTGATCGCCAGGGGAATCATCATCGACGCGACCGCGATGTTGGTAATCGTCTCCGTCAGTAGCATCGAGATGGCGTAAACCACTGCCAGCAAAACGTAGGGGAGCCATTCGGGTGGCAGCCCGGCGCCGGCGACCATGCCAACCAGCCCATGGGCAATCCATGCCGCGGCGCCACTCTCGCTCAACGCACTGCCGAGGCCAATGGCGGCGGCGATCGTGATCAGCACTTGCAGATCGATGGCGCCCCGAGCTTGCGACGTGGTAAGGCACCGGGCGCCGATCATCGCCAGCACGATCGCCACCGCAGCGATCGGCTGCGCCTGCTTGCTCAACAGGTTGCCGAGCATCGCCGGTAGTTCCCACCCAGCCCCGGCTGATATGGCAATGGCAATCAACCAAGCAATCAGCAGCGTGAACAGCCCGCCAGCGATCAAAGCCCGGTCGTGCCGCCGCCCCGACGAACCACCAACGGGGCTAACCAGATAAAAGTCGCGGCTGTTGCGATGTTGAGCGACGAAATCGCCCCGCGTTTGCAGCAGCAGCGTATCGCCAGGGTCGAGGCGGATGTTGCCAATCTTGTTGGTCAGCCGTTCGCCATTGCGATGCACGGCAACGATTGCTGCGTTGTAGCGTTGGCGGAAATTCGCCTCGCGGACGGTCCGACCAATCAGTGGCGAAGTACGCGAAAGAACCGCTTCGCTCAACTGTCGACGAGAACGTTCTTGGGGGCGTGACTCGTACGAGACATCCGCCGCCGGCACGAGGCCGGGGATCCGCTCCAGGTCGGCGATCGTTTCCACGATGCCGGTAAACACCAACCGATCGTCCGCTTGCAGCACGTCTTTGGGCGTTACGGGCGTGATGACTTGCTCGGCCCGGTCGATCTCGATCAAGAACAGCCCCGGCAGATGCCGCAGGCCGGCTTCCTCGACCGTCTTGCCGATGAGTCCGCAAGTTGGCTGGATGAGCATCTCGACCAAATATTCGCGGCGCCGCTCGCTTGCTTTCTTGGCGGAGTACGTCCGATTGGGGAGCAGGCGGGGCGCCACCAACAAGATGTAGACAACGCCCGCCGCGGCGACGGGCAAACCAAGTCGACCGATCTCCAGAAAGCCGATTTCGCGAATCAGCGGCAGCGTTTCAGCGGCGTGCTGGCCGGAGGCAGCTTCTTCAGCCAGCGTTGCGTTGCAGACCAGCGTCGTACTGGTGCCAATCACTGTGCAGACGCCGCCGAGGATGGTCAGGTAACTAAGCGGAATCAGCAATCGCGATGGCGACACATCGCGGCGCCGGCACCAATCCATCACCACCGGGGCCATCATCGCCACGAGCGGCGTGTTGAGCACGACGGCTGACGCAGGCGTGACGACTGCCGCTAATCGCCACAGGGCGCCTCGTTCGTTTTGGGCCCGTCCCAGCAGCACGGCACCAAGCCAATCGAGGGCGCCGGTTGTCCGCAGACCGGCGGCAGCGGCAAACAGGGCCCCAATCAAGATGACCGCCCCGGTCGAAAACCCTGCCAGAGCGTGGGCGGGCTCGATCACGCCCGCCAGGGTGACGCATACCAAGCCCGCCGAGAACAAGAACTCCACCGGCATCCGCCGAACCTGCAGCCCAACGAAAATGACCGCCACTACCGCGATGGCGAGCGTGCCATGGGGCGTCAATTCGGGCGGCGGAGGAGCCTGGGCGAGCGGCGGCGCGAGTGAGAGCGGGGGGGGCCGGCGGTTCGGCGGCGGTCGGGGAGCGGGGCGAGTAGCAAGCCGTGGTGGCCGGCCAGCGTGGCCGTTTGGCAATAGTGGAACGTCAAACCGGCGAACTTTGGTAGGTCTAACCGACAGAATCGTGCCAACAGGCAGGCTGAAAATCGTGGAATCTGGTGGCGACGCCCCCTGGCCG
>JBCDCL010000131.1:0-7591 GCA_039182175.1 Planctomycetota bacterium | reverse complement strand
CTCGGCGCCGTAAGCGGTGCTGCAGTGGCAGAACAGCTTGCTCGCGGTGGCAAGCTGCACGTGAACCTCAAGGCCGATGATCGTGGTGTAGAGTTCTGCCATGCTGCGAGAAAGTCTTACGCTGTCGGCGGAGTAAGCTCAGTCCAATCGGTTGCCGCCTCATACATATGAGCGCCGCGAAGCAATCGTTCCTCTTCCAGCGGCGGCGCCACCAGGTGCAAACCGATCGGTAACCCTGCCGCGGACTGCCCACATGGCAAGCTCATCGCCGGCAAGCCGGCTAGATTCGCGCTGACTGTGTAGAGGTCCAGCAAGTACATACCAAGCGGATCGTCGTCGAAACTGCCGAGCTTGCTGGCGGGCGACGCTGTGGTTGGGCCGACAATCAGATCACATTTCTCGAACGCTTCGTCGAAGTCTTGGCGAATCATTCGGCGGACTTTCAAAGCCTTCAGGTAGTAGGCGTCGTAATAGCCGGCACTTAGCGCGTAGGCGCCGAGCATGATCCTGCGCTTCACCTCGGGACCAAACGCCTCGCTGCGACTTTGGCGGTAGAGACGCACTAAGGCTGTGTCGACCGCATCGGCAGCGGCTTGATCGCCGGCATCGAGCGCCGCCTTCTTTTCCGCCGCTAGTGAGGCGAGCATCGCGGTCTCGTCGGTTCGCCGGCCATAGTGCACGCCATCGTACCGGGCGAGATTGCTCGACGCCTCGCAGGGGGCGATGACGTAGTACGTCGCCACGGCGTACTTGGCATGCGGCAGCGAAAGCTCGACGACCTCGGCGCCTAGCGATTCGTACACGCCAATGGCGTCACGCACCGCCTTTTCGACTTCGGCGTCCAAGCCCTCTGCGAAATGCTCGGTCACCATGCCAAGTCGCAATCCTTCGAGCGGCTTATCGATCGTTTCGGAGTACTTGGGCGCTTCGACATCTAGCGATGTCGAGTCCGCCGGGTCATGGCCGGCAATCGCTTCTAGCAACACAGCGATATCTTTAGTTGTCCGGGCGAGTGGCCCCGCTTGGTCCAAACTACTGGCGAACGCCACGAGTCCGTAGCGGCTCACGCGGCCGTAGGTTGGCTTGAGACCGACGACGCCGCAAAGTCCCGCTGGTTGCCGGATGGAGCCGCCCGTGTCGGTGCCTATTGACAGTGGCACCATGCGTGCCGCGACACATGCCGCCGCCCCGCCACTCGATCCACCCGGCGAACGCTCAACGTCCCATGGATTACGCGTCGGCTGAAATGCCGAGTTCTCGGTCGAGCCGCCCATAGCAAACTCGTCCATGTTGGTCCGACCGATCAGCACCGCGTCGGCAGCACGCAGCTTGGCGACCACGGTCGAGTCGTACGGAGCGCGAAAACCTTCAAGCATCCGCGAAGCGCAGGTGGTGAGGCCATCGCGGTGACAAAGAATGTCCTTGACCGCGACCGGCGTGCATGCGAGCAATCCAATCGCGTCTCCTGCCGAGCGACGAGCATCGATGTCGCGTGCCTGCTGTAGGGCAGACTCGGCATCGACTCGCAAAAAAGCGCCGACCTGCGAATCAACTGTCTCGATGCGGTCGAGGTAGCTGCGAGTCAGCTCTTCCGAGGAAACCTCTTTGGAACGAAGCCGTTGGATCTGCTCGGCAGCGGAGAGGTCGGGAAGGCTCATAGCGGAATTGCACTAGCCTGCATTTAACGCAGATCGGGTAAGCCTCGCTCCGGCTCAGTCGCCGAGCACCGCCGGCACGAGATAACCATCGCCACTGTGGCGAGGAGCATTGGCAAGGGCTTCCTCGCGGGGCAGGCTTGGACGGACTTCATCCGGCTTAAAGACGTTGGCAGACTCTACTGCGTGGGCCATCGGCTCGATGCCGTCGGTGTCAACTTCCGAAAGCTGATCTACGTAGTCGACGATCTTCGCTAGCTGCGATGTCATCGCCTCCGCTTCGCTATCGGTCAGCGATAGTCGGGCGAGCAGGGCGACTTTCTCGACATCGTTACGCGAAAGAGACACATCGGCTCCAAAATCAATCGATTGGCTTCGCCCGTGAACGGCTACACGAATTCACGAATGCCACGGAGTCAGCCGCTGATCACCAAGCTGCTGATTATCAGACGCTGGTCGGCACCTTGAAGGGCGCCTGACGAACCACCTTGCGGATGGCGCCCGTGCGAATGCAAGAAACGCAAACCCAGGCATGCTTATTCTTGCCGGAGTCGTCCGTCATCTTCACCCGCTGCAGATTGGGCTTGAACTTGCGGCGAGTGATACCGGTGATCTTGGTGCCGACGCCGCCGAGGTATTTCTTCTTACCGCGGGTCGTCACTTGGTTGCCCATCTGGGCTTGCTTGGTGCAAATTTCGCACTGGCGGGCCATGGCCTACTCCTGAACGCTTGCGGCCCGCTCGGCAGGCCTTTGCTCGGTGAAAATGTGTCGAGCCCCTGAATATACGGCCATTTCGCCTGCCTGCAACCGCAAACCGTTGCTAGACAGCACTTTCCAGCCGCTTGGCAAGTGCCCACAGACAAGGCTCATCGACTACGCGGCTCAGCGACCACGCGTACGAGACAGGACACTTTCGTGTAGCAGCCCGTTGGTCGCCACTGCCTCACCACTGTGGACGGTTGCCACGCCTTCCCAGTCAGTAAATCGCCCGCCCGCTTCTTCGATGATTGGCTTGATGGCGGCAATGTCCCAGAGGCTCACTACCGGCTCGACCATCGCGTCGGCTCGGCCGAGGGCGATCATCAGGAAGCCATAGGCATCGCCCCAGGTGCGTGAAATCCGCGATTCTCGCTGCAAATCGAGAAAAACGTCCCCTGCATCCTTGCTGCGGCCATCGGCGAAGTCGCCGGAGTCGGTCGTCAACAGCAGCGATTCGCTCAGCGAGGAAACCGTGCTGACGTGTGCCGGCCGCGGCTGCAGTTCGCCGGTCTTCGCCCAGCAGCCCCGGCCGACGCCGGCGTAGACCATTTCCCCGGCTGCCGGGGCATTGATCACGCCCAAAACGGGCTCAGAAATCCCGTTTGGCTCCTCTCGCAGTACGGCGACCAGCGTTGTGTAGAGCGGTACGCCGTGGACGAAAGACTTCGTGCCGTCGATTGGGTCCAGCACCCAACGGTAGCCGGTTGTGCCTGGCTTGTCGTCAAATTCCTCGCCAAGAATCGCATCATCGGGGAATCGCTCGCCGATTCGCTCTCGCAGGAGCGTCTCGGCTGAGCGGTCGGCTTCGGTAACGGGTGATCCGTCGCCCTTCTTTTCGACCCCTAAGTCATTACTGCGAAATAGCTTAAGCGTTTGATCGCCGGCCTCGCGAGCAATCGCCACGGCCCAATCTAATCGTTGCTGGATATCGTCCATGCAGCTGAATTTACCACGATCCCTGCGTAAGCGAGAGGTACCCTGAGGATCGTGTTAAGTCTCAGCAGGCTCGCCCTGACACGCGGACTGAGGTTCCCTGTCCGGCCGGCACGCTTTACGCTTTGCTCAGAATCACGTTTGTCGATTGCGGCAGGCGTAGGGATTGCAGCAATCGTCCGAACTGCTTTCCGGGACTGGATTTACCTTGAAGTGCAAAGCGGCCCTTTTAGAATGAAGTTGGCTTTGTTGCCTCCATTCTGCGGCCGGTGCACTTACGTACCGCGATGCGGTTGTGGAGAGAGGAAGCTGAGATGCATCCACGCATACAAAGAGTCGCAATTGGCGGGCTGGCCGCCTTGTTTGCCTGCCTGCTGGCAACGGCCGGATCGGCAGACCATGATGTCGGCTTGGCGGCCGCGGGTGCAACGGGGCATAGCTTTGAGCACGCCACCACGGGCATTCGGTCGCACGTGGTGACGCAAGAAGGCTTGCCACACACGCTGATTTTGGTCGATGGCCAAACCAAGCGCGTAGGGATTTACCACGTCGACCCCGTGTCGGGGCAACTGACCCTGAAGAGTGTCCGCGAGGTAGGTCCTGACCTGCAGATGGACAAATTCAACTCGGCCAAACCTTGGCCAGAAGAGATAAGAGAGGCACTCAAGCAGCGTTAGCCGATGGTTGTCTGAGACAACTGGTGCAAACGTCAGCTTCATGTGCGACTAGAGACAAACGCTTCCAACCGCCCCACCGGTGTGACTTGGATTGCGGAATGGATGCCAAAATCGCAAGCCGCCCGTTGGTCGTCACAACTGACGCGAACGAGTAAGGCTAGGCAATGGCAGAAAGCAAATTCATCGGACTCGACGAAGCCGCAGAGCAACTGGGCGTTGCGAAAGAGAAGCTCAATGAGCTTCGCGAAGCAGGCCAGCTGCGTGCGTATCGCGATGGCGCCAGTTGGAAGTTCCGCACCGAGGAAATCAACAAGCTAGGCGACACCGGTCTACCAAGTGCAGCCGATTCGGGGCTTGGCATCAGCGGTGGCGGGGACGACGACGCACTGAGCATCGATATGGATGACTTGGGCGCCATCACCATTGATGACGATGCTCCCGAAGAGAAGCCCGCTGCCGAGGCTGCCGACAAGTCCGACGAAATTGAGTTGGATGACCTCGAGCTGGATCTCGACTCAGACATTGGTTTGGCGGAGCCAGATACCAGCGGCATCGACATCGTCGTCGACACCGGCGCCAGCGACGCCGACCTCTCGAATGTCGAAGAACCCACCGTCGCCGCTGACGAACCAGCCGAGCCGCTGGCTGCTGATCCGATGGACGAAGACCTGGTGCTCGACGCGGAAGGTTCGGGCGATGATGCCGAATCGATCCTGCTCAGTGAGGCCGAACTGGGCGATTCGGCCGCCAGACCTCCTAGCACGATCATCGGCAAAAACGAGTTAGCCGTTGACGATGATGACGACCTGCAGCTCGCGCCATCGGACAGCGACGCCGCCGCGATGAGCGACGTTCGCCTAGCGGACGATCAAGACGACAACGACGTCCTCTCTGGCGAAGCTGCTGGGTCGGAGATCATACCCGGCTCAGGGTCACCGCCGGCGGGCAAGTTTGAGGACTTGGAAGAACTAGAGATTGACCTCGAAGCCGAGTCGAGCCGCATCCTCGAAGCCGAGGATGTCGCTGCGGCGCGTGCTGCTCAAGAGAAGGCAAGCTCGTCGGGCGATTCAGACCTGACGCTTGCCCCGTCCGACAGCGATGCGAGCTTGGCAGGTTTGTCGAGCCTCGCCTCGGACGACGAATCAACCTCCAGCGATGCCGGACTTACTGGCATTTCGTCCCTCAATGTCGACGACGGCGGCAGCGGCAGCTTGGCGGGACTCTCTTCCATTGAACTAGTCGAGGATGACGACGACGACTTCGTACTCGGCGATTCGGGTAGCGATATCACGCTGTCCGGCGGAGACAGTGGCATCAACCTCGTTCCGTCCGACAGCGGCATCTCGCTGGATGATGCATCGCAAATTTTGGGCGGCGCGGCGATGGGCTCGTCCATCGATCTGGGCGATATGGCTTCGGGACTTGGCGAAGCGGCTTCGGCCAGTGCGCAAGAACTTCAATCCGCCGATCCCGAGGCGAGCGAAGACTTCCTCCTGACGCCGCTCGGTGACGACGACGAAGATGACGACGAGGACAGCTCGCAGATCATCTCGCTCGACGCAGTCGAAGAGGATGACGAATCGGCCGACGCCTTGCTCGGTGGCGCCGTGGCTGTCGACATGGATGAGGCGGACGGGCTGGAGCCGGCGGCAGCGGGCGCCCCCGCAGTCGTGCCCGACGCCAGCTTCTCGGTTTGGAACGTTGTCGGTCTCGGTTGCTGCCTGTTCATGATGACCGTCTGTGGCATGATGATGGTCGACATTCTCCGCAACATGTGGAGTTGGCAAGAGCCAACGACCACCAGCAGTGCGTTGATAGAAGGTCTCCGCAGCTTCTTCGTGAACTGATCGCTCGGCCGGCCAAGCTATCGGGCGCCCAAGCTATCGGGCGCCCAAGCTATCGATCGGCCCATCTGGTAGGCACCGCCACGCGAGGTGCAGTTACCCGTGCGCGACAAATTGTCACGCCGAGGCTTCCTAGTCGTCTCGGGTAGCCGCTTTTCGGTGCGGGGCGCTATAATTCTGCGTTCAAGCGGTAGTTCCTAGTCAGCAGCCGGCACGCGCTCGATTTCTCTACTTCTACGTCAGTAGTGGCGGCAAAACGCCGCCAAAGTATGTCCAACCGCAGCTACCGATTGTCTGAAAGCGGCGCCCCAAGGCGTTCAGCAGGCGGGTGCGTCTTGCTCGCGTCCGCTATAGCGATTGTAGGTTGCCAACAAGACGAGATCCGCAGCTACACCGTTCCGCCGGTTCCAAGCAAGGTTGCCGATACCGCACCGGCAAGCGATGCGGCGACACCCGCGGGCGAGCCGACGCATCGCATGCTCGGCGCCATGATTCCCGGCGAAAGGCAGGCTTGGTTTTTCAAACTTGTCGCTCCGATCGATCAAGCAAATCAGATAGCCGATAGCGTTCAGCAGTTACTCGAGAGCGTGAGACTCGATCCGGAAACTAGAAGACCGACGTGGGAGCTTCCCGCTGGTTGGACGGACGAAGGGCCGAGTGGCATTCGCCTAACGACATTGAAATCACCGCCTGAAAGTGGCGGGCTCGAACTAACGATTACCGGCTTGGGGTCGGCCGGCGATTGGGATGCTGCGGTGGTGAGCAACCTCAATCGCTGGCGAGGTCAGATGAAGCTGCCGCCGGTCGATGCGGCCGCTATTGAGGAAAACACCCAACCGCTCGCCGACGCCACCGAAGGTGCGGTGATGGTCGACATTCGCGGCTGGTTCGAGGGCGGAAGCATGTCGCCGCCGTTCGCTGCCGGCCTCCCTAGGGCAACGCCGGCGCCGCAGGCTGCTGCGGTTCCGCCAGCCCCAGTTCGCACGCCAGCCGCGGCGTTGTCCCGCGATATCGCGTACAAGCTGCCCGATGGCTGGGTTGAACTGCCGCCTAACTCGATGCGGATCGCAAACCTGCGTACGTCAGAAGATCAAGACGCCGCCACGGTCACCGCATCTCGCTTCCCCGCCGTTGCGGCGATGAGCGACGTCTTAGCGAACGTCAATCGCTGGCGGGGCCAAGTTGGATTAGCTCCCATTGACCAAACCGAGGTCGACGACTCAAAGCAATCGATCCAAGTCGATGGCGCCGAGGGGCAACTGGTCGAGATGATCGGCGACGAAAATGCAATCCTCGCCGCCATGCTCATCCGCGGCGGGCAGGTCTGGTTTTTCAAACTGACTGGCACACCCGACGCAGCCAACAAGCAACGCGATGCCTTTCTCACCTGGATCGATTCGGTTCGATTCGAGTCTGCTAACACGGAAGAACAAGACCCCTAATGGCGACGGCTGATATCACCACGCCCAGCACAACGCGGCCGCAAGCCACGGCGACGCGTGCCCAAACGCCTGCCGATACTGACTTGGCATTGGCGGCGGTAGATTTCTTGGCCTCGCTTCGGCTGACCGTCGTACTGTTCGCAGCCGCCATCCTGCTGATCATGTTCGGCACACTCGCCCAGGTGCATTACGACGTTTGGTATGTCGTCCGCGAGTCGCACTTCCACGTCTGGCTTGCGTGGATCGAGTTCCGCTCCATCGGCCGATTGGTCGAAATGCT
>JBCDCL010000130.1:0-7591 GCA_039182175.1 Planctomycetota bacterium | reverse complement strand
TCGTCGAGCGTGGCCGCACGCTGCCGCTGAAGCGCCCGGATGTACATGATGATCGCCCAGCGGTCTTCCACCGAAATCTGCTGGCCATACCCCGGCATCCGCCGGACGCCGTTGCTAATACTGTGGAACAGCTTGCCGACCGGTTGGTTGCGAACATCGTCGGTATGCAAACTGGTGGGCTGCACCCAACTACCTTGCTCGAGTGCTTGGGCACGCAAGGTGATCAACCCCTTGCCCAAACCATCGAGGCCGTGGCACGTCGCACAGTAAATGTTGAATCGCTGCTCGCCACGATCCATCATCTCGGCAGTGATTTTGACTTGCTCGGGGAAGTCGGCCGTCCAGTCAGGTTCGGGAGGGGTGGCGGACTCTTCGCCACCGTCTCCTTCACCGGATCCGTCGCCACCGCCTTCTCCTTCGCCACCTTCGTTTTGCAGCAGATTGACAAACTGCACGTTTGCCCGGCTGCTGGCGGCAATAGTTTGGTCTTCGCTCTCCAGGCCGCGGAAGTACCGCAGATCGTCCGTGAGCGCGCCGCGAGCAACGGTGCCCGGGATCGCTTTTCGCATCGACCGACCATCAGCGAAGAGCGAATTACTCGTCGCCGATTGCGCTTTATACTTCGGCTGGTAGTCCATGCACCACCAAATCGACAGTCGCGGCAACGATGATTGCCCTGCGGCGGCAGCCACCCATAGCGGCGGCACCAACGCGAATGCGGTCGCCACGGCGCCAATCGATAGTAAGATGCCCGGCACGTCGCGGCCGGCCACCTCTTCGTGTATCGGATCGACCGCGCTGGCGCCGATCGACTGCAAATAGCTCGACGCATCGCCCTCGTCGAACTTCTTATCCTTGGCGTCGATCCACAGGAAAAACCCATGGCTAGTGGCGGTGCTAAACCGCGGATTCTTGAACAGCGGGTTCGACAGCATCGGCAGTTTATTCAACGCCCACATGCCGAAGAATGAGCCGAACGAGCTGAACAGAATGATCAACTCGAACGTCACGGGAATGTTGGCCGGCAGGCTGAAGTAAGGCTTGCCGCTGATGCGGTACTGATACCCACTAAACGGCCACCACGCTTCGGTAGCGTTCATGTAGTACTGCATGGCGAGGGCCACGATGCAGCCGGTCGCCCCGCAGACGAATACCAACCAAGGCAGAATCGTCTTCTTGGCTTTGAGCGCCTCGTCGATGCCATGAATCGGGAAGGGGCTAAACGCCTCGACGCGGCTGTAGCCCGCGTCGGTGGTCTTGTCCGCCGCCTCGACCAACTCGTCGGGGCCGGCAAACTCGGCCAATAGGCCTAGCATTTTGCCTTCGGCAGGCGGATTGTTTGCAGTGGTTTCAGACATGATTATTTGGCCGTCGACTGTTGGCTAAGAGCTAATAGCGAACCGCTAGTAGCTTCTCTCTTATTTCGTGACCCCGGTTAAGCCGTGCTTTTCCATATGCAGCACTTGCTTGACTTCGCTCATCGCGATGATCGGCAAGAAGCGGCAGAACAGCAAAAACAGGGTGAAGAACAATCCAAAGCTGCCAACCAGCATGCCGATGTCGACCCACGTGGGGGCGAACTGGCTCCAGGTGGAGGGCAGTTGGTCGCGTTGCAACGTCATCACGATGACAAACCGCTCGAACCACATCCCGATGTTGATGAAGATCGAGACGATGAAGATGAACCACGGCGTCGTCCGCGCCCACTTGCTCCAGAAGAGCTGCGGCGAGATCACGTTGCAGAAGAACATCACAAAGTAAGCCCAGCCCGACGGGCCGAACGCACGGTTAATGAACGTCCAGCTTTCGACCTGGTTACCGCTATACCACGCGATGAAGAACTCCGTGGTGTACGCCAAGCCGACCATCGATCCGGTCGCGATGATGATCTTGCACATGTTCTCGATGTGCATGTCGGTCACCAGATCCTTCAGCCCAAACCACTCGCGGGCGGGGATCATTAGCGTGAGCACCATGCCAAAGCCGCTAAACACGGCGCCGGCAACGAAGTAGGGCGGGAAGATCGTGGTGTGCCAGCCCGGCAGTTGCGAGACGGCAAAGTCGAACGACACGATCGTGTGAACCGACAGCACGAGCGGCGTCGCCAACGCGGCGAGCAAGGCGTAGGCCTTTTCATAGCGGCGCCACTGGCTAGCCGAGCCGGTCCAACCGAGCGATAGCAAACCGTACGCAAAGCGGCGAATGGGATGCTTCGCCCGGTCACGCAGGGTCGCCAGGTCGGGCACCATGCCCATGTACCAAAACAGCGTCGACACGGTGGCGTACGTTCCCACCGCAAAAACGTCCCACAGCAGCGGGCTGCGGAAGTTGGGCCACATGTAAAGCTGTGTTGACGGGTAGGGGAACAGCCAATACGCAAACCAAACCCGGCCGACATGGATGCCGGGGAACGTGCCGGCACAGACAACCGCGAAAATGGTCATCGCCTCGGCAAAGCGGTTGATGCTCGTTCGCCAATGCTGCCGGAACAAGAACAAGATGGCGGAAATCAGCGTACCGGCGTGACCGATACCGACCCAGAAGACGAAGTTGACAATTGGCCAACCCCAAAAGACCGGGTTGTTGTTACCCCAGACGCCCACGCCGGTGATGATGAGGTAGCCAATCAACGCCCCAAACAAGCCAGCGACTTGCGACGCGATGAAGAACGCTCCCCACCACGCGAGGGGCGGCCGCGGGTTCTCGGCGATTCGGCAAACGGTGTCCGAGATCGATTCGTAAGTTTGGTCTCCCTGGACGAGCTTCGGTTCGACCCACTCTTCGGTGGGCCCGATGTTGTCCAGAGTTAAATCAGCAGTGGCCATGTGAAAGGGCTAACCGTGATGGGGCTATTGGCTATCGGCTGCTAAGCCGAGTTGTAAACAGACTCTGAGTAGTTCGCTCGTCTAGGCGATGATCGGTAAGTCGCCAAATCGGTTGCGGGATTTCTTTGGGCCCGCTTTGGCGACCGGCGCCGGGGAGTTCGCCCCCTCCGGTACGCCGTCGTGAGCGGGCTCGTCGCCATGGTGATCGTCGCCGTGGTGTCCCTCCTCGTGATGCCCGTCGCCGTGGTGACCGTCGCCATGATGCCCATCGCCGTGATGCAGCGGTTGGGTTGGCAGGTCGACAAACGGCTCGAGCAACTCATGAGGGTTGAGCACCTTGGCCAGGTACTTGGTCCGCGGCTTGAGTCGCAACCCGTCGAGCAGCGTGTAGGCCCGCTCGCTCTTGTGCCAAGCGGCGACTTGGCTCGACTCGTCATTTAAGTCGCCAAAGACGATCGCCTGAGTCGAGCAAGCCTCTTGGCAGGCGGTCACCACATCGCCATCGCGTACCGACCGGTTTTCGTTCTTGGCTTCAATACGCGCTTTGGAAATCCGCTGCGTGCAGTAGGTGCACTTCTCCATCACACCACGGCTGCGGACGGTCACCTCGGGGTTCATTACCAACCGCATCAGTTCGTTGTTGGCGTCGTCGAACCGATCGGTGTAGTGGAAGAAGTTAAACCGCCGGACCTTGAAGGGGCAGTTGTTGGCACAGTACCGGGTGCCGACGCAGCGGTTGTAGACCATATCGTTCAGGCCTTCGTCGCTGTGGATAGTCGCGGCGACGGGGCACACCTGCTCGCACGGCGCCGTTTCGCAGTGCTGGCAAGTAAGGGGCTGATGGGCAATCCGAGGCGGGGCGCCACCGCTTCCCATCGGATCGCCCGTGTAGTACCGATCAATCCGCAACCAGTGCATCTCGCGACTACGCGCCACCTGGTCCTTACCAACCACCGGCACGTTGTTCTCGGCCTGGCAGGCGACGCTACACGCATTGCAGCCAATGCACTTGTTAAGGTCGATCGCCATGCCCCACGCCCGGTTGTCGTCGTGCGTGAGTTCGTTCCAGAGTTCGACATCGGGCACGTGGGCGCCGACGTGCTTGGCAAAGTCGGGCGACTCCTCGTAAGTGGCTAGCGTCGCCTCGCGAATCAACTCGCCACTACGACGTTCGGTCTCTTCGTGTGCGAGCGCCTCGCCGCCAAGGTCCTCGTCGATCGCATGGTGATCTTGAGTGGTCGCCAGCTGGTAGAACGAGCCGGTTGCGCTGGCCTCGACGCCGACGTAGGTATGCATCGCGTCGGAGGTTCGTAGCTCGTAACTGTCGACGCCGACCGGATCGGCCGCGACGAAGAACGGGGGGAAGGGCAAGTAGCGGCCCCAGTTGCCCCGCTGGCCTTTGACCATTTCGCTACGAACTTTCGAGCCGTCCTCGTTGATCATGCCGCCGACGCGGCCAGCAGCGGTCCGGCCGTAACCGAGCGCCAGGCCAATCGAGCCCGCAGCTTGGCCCGGCTGAATGAACGCCGGCGCCTCGATCTTGGCCTCGCCCACCCGTAGCGAGATAAGCTCACCCTGCTGGGCGCCAATCGCCTTGGCGGTCTCAGGCGCGATGAGCGCGGCATTGTCCCACGTGAGTTTTGTGAGAAAGTCAGGCGTCTCTTGCAGCCAGCCGTTGTTGGCGAAGCGGCCATCGTAGGTGTGGCTGCTAGGCGTGAAGACCAACTCCAGCGTGTCGTCCGCCGGAGCGGCTGGCGCCTCGAAACCGTTGCGTACCAGCACCGCATCGGCAGGCGGCGTGTCGCTTTGCACAAAGCCATCGTGCAGCAGCTTGTTCCAAGCGTCGTCGTCTAGTTCGCCAACGGCGTCCGCTACCGCATCGCGAACTTGCTGCTTCGGATCAACGCCAGGACCATCGGCTAGTAGCGTCAGCACTTCAGCAGTCGACCGACCATCGAGCAACGGCTCGATCAGTGGCTGGCTGGTGCTGATGGTGCCATCCCAAGCCGCCACGGCGCCCCACGTCTCCAGAGCGTGTGCCTCGGGCAAGCTCCATTGGCAGAAACGCGACGTTTCGTTGTCGTACTCGCTCAGGTGAATCGTGTGCGGCGTCTTGCCCAGGTACTCCGCCACGTCGAAGTCAGCGGGCGAATCGTAAACGGGGTTGCCGCCCAACACGAGCAGCGTGTCGACCCGCTTCGCAGCGATCTCGCCAAGCAGGTCCGCCAGCGAACCTACCTGGGCAACCGGTTCAGGTTCGTCGGTGTAGATGACCGTCTCACCAACGTTGCCGAGCAAAGCATTGATCTCGTGAGCAATCGCATGGGCTTCGGCCGCCTGGCCCGGACCAACGGCCACCAAGCTCTTACCTTGGGAGCCGGCGAGGTCTTCGGCCAATGCGTACGCAAACGCCTCGGCGTAGTTTGGCTTGGCGCCTTCTTCTTTTCCTTCGGCGGCAGGCGGTTCAGGCGTTTCGCCCGATAGTCGGGCCGACACCGCATCACGCAGCTCGGCGAGCATCGCGGGAATGGCAGACGACTTGACCGCCAACCGGTGGTCGGCCGAGGCGCCGGTGAGCGAGTACTGGCTCTCGACAGCGTACAGCCGATTCATGCCCGCGGAGTTCTTCTCCTTGCTCGGCTCGCGTCGCTCGGCATAAGCCCGGGCAGCGACGGCCGATGTCGGGAAGCTATTAAGCAAGTCGGCATCGAAGCAAGCAATGACATCCGCCTTGCCAACGTCGTGATGCGTCCGCACCGGCTTGCCAAATGCCATTTCGGCGCCCGCCAGTTCGTTGTCACGCGATAGCGGGGCGTATTCAAAGATTGCGGTCTGAGGCAGCGTGTCGATCAGATTCTTCAGCGCCGCCTTGGTGGCGATCGAACTGGTCGGCTGCATCAACACCGCCAAGCCTTCACCCGACTTGGGGGCGAGCCGCTCTAGCGTGGTGCGTGCAAATGCTTGAAAGTCCGACCACTCGCGGTTGAAGGTCGCCCGGCCGTCACGCTCGATCACCTTGCTCTGCCGATCGGGATCGTACAGCGACAGCGTCAACGCTTGCGAATAACCATCGCTCCCACCAAGACTGCCCGGGTGCTCTGGATTGCCGTCAATTTTGATCGGCCGTTGATCGTAGCACGTCACGAGCAAGTGCCGCGGCATGCCCGCCACTTCGATGCTCGTGGCGAACTTGGTGTGCATCCCGGGGACGTAACCCTCGGGCCGCTCGGCAAAGGCGGCAAACTTCTCGGTCTGCCACCGGCAACCTTGTGCGGCCGCCAGCGTGAACGAAGCGCCCATCAACTGCAGCCAACGCCGCCGGCTAATGCCCTGGGGCAATTCCGACGCTGCCTGGGGAAACTCGCGATGCAAAAACTCTTGGAACTCCGGCGAGTTTTCCAACTCGTCAATGCTCCGCCAGTACTTGCTGATACGCTGTTTGGTAGTCGGTTGCTGGGTCGTTGACTGCTTCATAGTCGTCGGAGGCATCGCTTACTCGGGGGATCGCCGTAGCAGGTCGCTAAACGCACGATGAATGCAATTGGGGGGCGTCACCGAAAACGCTATCGGTGACACGTCGAGCAATTGGTCGACGCCTTGTAGGGACCACTCTTCTCACCGCCATACTCTTCTTGCATGGCATTGACGTATTGGTCGTAGGTCTCGAAGTCGTCTTCCCAAGTCCACGCCAAGTTGGTGATCTCGTCAGCAGGTCGCAGTCGACCGGTCGGGTTGCGGTGGCATTCCAAGCACCAACTCATCGACAGTGGCTCGGCTTGGTAAACGACTTCCATCTTGTCGATCCGGCCATGGCACTCGACGCAGCTCACACCCTTGTTGATGTGGACGCTGTGGTTGAAATAGACATAGTCGGCCAGGTCGTGAATTCGTTCCCATTCAACCGGCTCGCCTGTCGCTTGGGAGTCACGCACCTTTTGCAGCTTGATGCTCTTGGGATGAACGGCCGTTTTCACCACGGCCCCATCGGCGCCAAGGCCGCTGTGGCAGTTGGTGCAGACGTTGTTCGACGGCACCGCTGCGTGAGCCGCTACGTCCACCGTGTTGTGGCAGTACCGGCAGTCCATCTTCAACTCGCCGGCGTGCAGCTTGTGGCTAAACGGCACGGGTTGCTCTGGCATGTAGCCGGTGTTCATCACTTCCGGCCAAGTACCAAAGGCAAGCATCGCCCCAGCGTAGGCGCCGCCACCGCCAAGTCCGGCCAGCACCATCAACGTGAATTTGTTGACCCAAGGAGGGAAATAGAATCGGTCCACAGAGAGGGCCCGTAATCGGTTGGGTGGAAGGAACTGCCAGCGAGCACCCCCTCGCTGGCGACCAATAACTAGGCGGCCTGCCGCAGCCCGCAGACGCGGCAAAACCTTTGAGCCCAGTACTTTAACGAACGCAGACCGCTTGTCCGAGGGGCAAAACGGTCACACCCGAATGGGGGGTGTGTAACGTACGCTATCAGGGCCCGCGGCAGCCGAAAAGCCCTGCTGCGGTAAGCCCAGCCCGCCTGCGCGAGACCGCTAGGGTCGACCATCAGGCTGGTCGCCCGACGAGCCACGCATCGAACCGTCCGCTACTACCCGCCGTGGTCGTCAAACGTGGCTGGCAATCAAGCCTGCCGACCGCGCGGCTTTGCCGATCGGACCGTCAATTCCACCGGGCAAACACCTAGGCTGGTGGTGCGCTGAGAAAAAATCTTTGTGACTTCTTTCACGTGAAAAGATTCACGACAGAAAATAGCCGAGCGAACGCCGACC
>JBCDCL010000129.1:0-7595 GCA_039182175.1 Planctomycetota bacterium | reverse complement strand
TGCGTTACCGCATTGTCCTTCGGGCTGCATCGGCGGCGGGCCAGTCGTAAAGGCCGATCCTTGGTCGAGCCGTCGTCCGACAATCAGGCAACCTTGCGAAGTCCGTGGAGCGACCGCATTTACTTGGCGTACCTCGCCTTGCAGTTGGTATCGGCCGTGATCTTCTTTCAAGTCATTGGCTCGATGCCGATCTTTTGGGCCGAGCAACTAGGGTTGAGCGAATCGCAGATCGGTCTGTTGTTTGTCATCAACACGCTGCTGATCGTGGCGGTTGAGATGGTTCTGACCGATCGGCTCAGTCGCCGGGCGCCACTGAGGATGGTGGCGTGGGGAATCGCCTTGGTTTGTCTTGGCTTCGGGGCATTGGTCTTGGCGCCGGCGAACCTGTCGATTGCAGCAGGCTTTTGGTTTGCTGCGGCGCTGGTGCCTGTTTGGACAGCGGGCGAGATGCTCTCGTCGCCGTTTAGCTTGACGTTTGTTGCGCAGCGAAGTGTGCGTGGCAGGCGTGGCGCCTACATGGGATTGTTCTCCACCACGATGGCGACGGCGTTTGTCCTGGCGCCGCTGGTAGGAACGTCGCTCTACGAGATCGACCCGTACTTGCCGTGGTGGTGCTGCTTGGCGATGGCGGCGGTGCTGCCGCTAGGCTACGTCGCCCTAGAGCGGCGGCTTACCAACTCGCAGACGCCACCCGCGGAGCCGTCAAGCGAATCGGCCGCCGATTTGCACGCCGTCGCGACAATGAAGACGGCTCAACCGGTTGTGGCCCCGCCAGCGGTTATCGGCGACGTCGGAGATTGATCGCCGCTACCGAGGCAAGCACGAGCAGCAACGTCGCCGGCTCTGGGACGGCGATGTTTGCTGCGGTGCTGGCGAGCGAGGCATCGTAATTGTCGCGCCAAATGGTAAAGTCGGCGGCGTTGACCACGCCATCGCCGTTGCTGTCAGCAGGCGAATCGCCCACCAAGCCGTATTGCGACTTCCACAAAAGATAGTCCGCCGCGTCAACGACGCCATCGCCACTAAAGTCGCCAGCGAGGGGCGGCGCGGCGACGAAGTTGTCTCGCCAAATGGTGTAGTCCGCGATATCGACCACGCCATCCAGGTTGCCATCGGCAAAGGGGCTATCGGTGGCGCCGTAGTTGGCTTTCCAAACCAGATAGTCCTCGGCGTCGGTCACGCCGTCGCCGTTATAGTCGCCGAATACGCTCGGTGGCGGAGGAATGTTGTCTCGCCACAGCGAATAGTCCGCCAAGTCGACCACGCCATCGCGATTGGCGTCTGCCGGCGAGCCTGCCGTGCTGCCGTAGTCGGCCTTCCAGAGGTGGTAGTCGTCGATGTCGGTGGCGCCATCGCCATTGAAGTCGCCCAGGCTTCGCTGCGTGAGTGTGTAGCGGTCTCGCCAAACGTTGTAGTCGACGATATCGACCACGCCATCGCCATTGCCATCGGCACGGAAAATCCCCTCGGCGCCGTAGTCTTCCTTCCAGATCAAGAAGTCGGCCGCGTCGATGACGCCGTCGCTGTTGTAGTCGCCTGGCTCGCGGGTTGCGGTGAGCACCCGGAGCTGCGTTAGCTCGGATTGATCAAGCGTCAGATCGAAGTTGAGCGTGTAAAGATCGTCAGAGAACGAGAACAGGCCCTCTCCGCCGGAGGCCAGCAGCGAGCGGTCGCCAAGGGCAAAGCTGCCGGTGACGCCGGTGATGAGTTCCGATGCGTCGAGCGTCGACTCGCTGAAGAGTAGTCCGAGGATTGGCGTATCAAAAGTAATGGATCCCATTAGACTTTGATCGCCAGCCTGGCTGGTGGGCGAGTCGAAGTGCAACAGGTAGCTTCGGTACTCAGTGCCCGCTGGTAAGAATGAGTTACCAACGAGTGTGTTGCTGCCGCCCGTAAGCGTCGACGAGCCTGAGGAGGCGACGACGTCAATGGCCAAGTCGGTCGCCAAGATATCTTGACGTTCGTGCAAGGCGACAAGCGTGCCCGACTGCTGCAAGGCGCCAGCAGCGATGCTCACCGGGCGGTCAGCAAGCGGCGTCACGTCGCCGGCGGTAAGTCGGATTCCGTAGTCAGCTGGTAACAGTAGCGACTCGTAATTGTCGAGCACTTCCTCGCCATCAATGGCGTGGTTGATGAATCGAAACGATGCAAGTTCGCCGCGAAAGGCGCCGCCGGTGAAAGGCCGTGGCCCATCGCCCCCGTTGGCGCCGATGGAAGCCTCGCTCTGCGTGCCGCCTAGTGTTGCAGCGCGGAAGCCTGTGATAAATCGGTCCCATCGCAAGCTGCCCAAGTCGCCATGCGATCCGTCGCCGGTAACGCCGTCGGCCCGCCCGATGCTCGAGCCGTTGACGAACAGCTCCAGGTGGCGGTCTGCTGGGTTGTCGTTGTAGACCGCGGTGAGTTGGATAAATTCGGTCGTTGGCGAGGCGAAGTCGTCGATGTCGCCGGTCACTTGCAGGCTTTCGCCTCGATCAGACAGGACGCGAAACCGAGCTTCGTCGTGACGCCCATCGCCATCGGCGTCGCCGAGAGTGATCGATAGGCCATGGTCGGCGTCGCCCGACTCAAACAAGACCTGCTCGCCATCGAGATCGCTGAGACGCAGCACGATTTCGAACGCCACCGAACGATTAAAGTCGGACGTGCCGGTAGGAAAGCTCGCGTTAGAGATACGCGGAACAGCATCCGACACGTGGAAGAATCGCCTCGCGAGGCGAGCCTCTGCGTTGAGCACCAGCGCACGCTGTGGTGCGTTGACCAGGTGACTTGTCACGGGGCGAGACTCGGGGTGCTGATCGCCTTCGAGCACTTCCCACGTTTCTCGCCAGCGGTGGTCGACGTCGGCAAGGGATCGCCAGCGGTCGGCTCGGCTGCCAGGCACATCGGCCCGCCAGGCGAGATCAACCGGCGTTGAGACGTCGTACGCCAGCGAGGCATCCGCCTCTTGGATCCAGTTGTCGAGCAGTGCTGACAGCTCGGCCACCTTCTCGGGTTCTCTGCCAGAACGATCGAGCGCACCACCGTATTCGGATTCGGACAAGGTGCGGCTCAAATCGAATAGTAAGTCTTCGTCGTCGGCGCCGTTCTCTCCGTGAATCCGCAGCAGCTTGAAGTCTCCTTTACGCACCGCGGACATCGGCCGGATGCGGTAACTGGATCCGACACCCAGGTTGTGCGGTTTGCTGAAGAAGAGGGCGCCGCCATCGGAATATTGACGCTCCAAGAACTCCATACCGGCGGGTAGATCGCCCTGGTTTTCTAAGAGCGGCTTTAGGCTGGCGCCTTCGACACCCTCGGCGAAGGGCGTGGTGTTGCCAACCAGGTCGCTCACCGTTGCAAATAGGTCGACCGTGGTGACGGGCACATGGCTAGTGGTGTTGCCCTGGATGCCCGGCCCCTTAATGAACAGCGGCGTGCGAATGCCTCCTTCGAGCAGCAGGTTTTTTTGCCCGGCGAGAGGGAAGTTTGAGGTATCGCGATCGCGGGCGCCATTGTCCGAGGCGTAGATGATGTAGGTATTGTCGGCGATGCCTAGATCTTGCACTCGATCGAGCACTTGCCCAACCGCCGTGTCGAGCGCTTCGGTAAACGCGGCATAGTCTGCACGGTCGTGCACGTTTCCACGCGGCAAGTTCTGATACTTCTCGAGCACCTCGGGTTGCGATTCGATCGGGTTGTGCACCGCAAAGTGATTCAGCTGTAGAAAGAACGGATCATTAGCGGAGACGCGGTCATCGAGGAAGCTTAGAGCAGCGTCGGTCTTGGCGAATACCGACCCCGGATCGTTTCGGCCTACGCCATCTTCGCGAACCGGGTTGAAGCCGATGTCGTATCCCAAGTCCAGCGGCGAGTCGGGCCGGAGGTGCCACTTGCCAATCGCGGCGGTGACGTATCGTGGGTCGGCCGCTTTGACGCGCTCGGCCAGGGTCTCTTCCTCGGCGGCGATCTCTCGCCACTGCACCGGCTTAAGCGGCAACCCATCGAAGTTGCGGATGCCCTGTCCCCGTGCGATATCGGTAAAGCTCAATTGGGCAGGGCTCTTGCCGGTTTGCAAAGCCGCCCGAGTTGGCGAGCAGACGGAGGCCGCCGAATAGGCATTGCTAAACCGCATTCCGCTAGCGGCCAGTGATTCGAGATTGGGCGTTTGGTAAAAGTCGCTCGCCGATCGCGGATCGTCGGGATCCATTCGCACCGAGGTGCCATTCCAAGCCTGGTCATCGGCAAGAATCAAAATGACGTTTGGCCGCTCTTGGCCCCACGCATCGGATGCGCTGCCGAGCAGCAGCCCACAAACGAGCACCGTTAGCCAGCCGATCCATACTCGCCCCTTCGAGATCGGATGCGTGTAACGCCGGCCTTCGCAGCAGCGATGAGAACAGTCACGGCTAGCTTCTCGGACCGGCATATTCGTCAAGCAGGAGCGCGGAAGTAGCCATCGAGCCAAGACATTAACCTGGATGCGAGCTGGCGCCGATTCGCGGCAGACCTAACGAATCGCTTTGGAGGTTACCTACGTCGTCGAAAGCCGTAGGCCGCTAGAGAGGCAAACATTAGTACTAGCGTCGCTGGCTCTGGCACGTTGGTTGAGCGCACGTAGGAGAAGCCGCCTCCGCCCTGGCCACCGGCGGTGCCGCCAGCGCTCCAGCTCAGGAATTCGATATCGATAAAGACGTCATCGCTTATTAAGTGAACGACCGAGGGGCGATTCACGACGTCGAGTCCACCGCCCGTATTCGTGCCTGCCCAGGTACGCCAAGTCGTGAACGTCAGGTTTGGCAGGTCGGCCGTCGTGCCGGTCGCCCACTGTGTATCTTCCGGGGCGGTTGAAAAGAGCTGGTTGTACGAAGCCTCTTGCGCGGCGTTATAGAGGCCTTGGCTATTGCCGCGGGTCAGCCACACGGCGTCGGTGATCCGGTCCTGATTTTCAGGCAGGTTGAAGTCTGCAAACGGGGCCTTCGTAAAGACAATCGAAGGGCCTGTCCAAACAGTCGCCGCGGAAGCCGGTTGAGCAGCGAACGCGAACGCCAACAGGAAGGCAAGCGGGAGCGTCAAGGCCAAGTTTTGGAACGAGCGATTCATATTTATCAGTCGCGAATGGTGTGGTTAGCGAATTTTCGGAGCAGTAGAAGTTGGTTTGCTAGCGTCGGGTCGCAGACCGACCTGAGGCGATGAGCATGCCGCTCAGCATGAGTAGGATGAGCCCGCTTGGCTCGGGGGTCGCCAGGGAGCCGGTAGGGGTCGCGTTGTAGTTGGCTTTCCACGCGAGGTAGTCGTCCATGCCGACGAAGCCGACGACGCCTGGATCTCGATTTTCCAATCCGTCAGAGCTGCCGAGACTATCGCGCCAAACTGTGTAGTCAGCGACATTCACAATTCCATCGTCGTTGTAATCGCCCACGAGACCGGGCGTTGACGCCTCGATTCGGAAGATGAGTTCTCGACCGCCCCAGTTGCCACCGACCAAGATTTCGCCATTTTCGTCGAGGCCGAACGTTGTTGGTCCAAGTTCAAACCTGTCGTTCTCCGGACCAAGCTGAAAGTCGAAGACTTCTACGTTCGATGCATCGGTGACCAAAGCGCCGTTTTCGTCGAAAGGATCGAAATACATCAGTCGGCCTGGCACCTGGAAAAAGGAACCATTGCCCCTAATCAGGTCGCCAAAAACATACTTGCCAACTAGCTCAGGAAGAGCCGTGCCGCGGTAGATAAACCCGCCAGTTACCGACCGACCTTCACTGTGGTTGTAGGTGGCGATGGGATCGACGAGCGGCCCGGCCGGATTCAGCGTGACACTATTGGAGAAGCCAATGTCGCCTTCGAAGATCGGCCAGCCGTTGTTGCCTCCGGCGATGACGGGGCTGACCTCCTCGCGGGCTCCCTGACCGACGTCGCCGGTCAAAATCACGCCTGTCACCGGGTCGCGAGACATGCGATAGGGGTTTCTCATGCCGTAGGCATAAACCTCATCAAGCGCCCCTGGCGTGCTAACAAACGGGTTGCTCGTCGGAATGCGATAGTTGCCATTGCCGCCGATGGGATCCGAGGTAACGTTTGCCGTAGGATCCAGCGGATCGATCCGAATGACCGTGCCAAGCGTGTTGCTGAGGTCTTGGGAGTGAGCAATGATCGTCGAGCCATGGCTCAGGTACATGTAATTTTGATCGTCAAAGATCAACGATCCGCCCGAGTGGACCGGGTTGCCAGGATGCCCTAGGCGAACAACCTCTCGCCGCGAGCCAGAAACAACTCCGGTGTAGTCGGCGTTGACCGTCCACTCGGTAATGATGTCGTGCTGGACGTGCGGGCCGAGTCCATTGTTGAGGTCGGCATTGGTGCCGTCATCCGGGCCATCAGTTGGGTCGATGTGGTAGGTGTAGAGTTTGCGGTAGCCCGGCTTGGTTGGATCCATATGGTCGGGATGAAAGTTAAATGACAGCAAGCCTCGGCCGCCAGAGTTTGCGGGCGCGACATCCGCGCTAATGTCCAAAAAGGTGGAACTGGGACTGGTCGCCCCCTCTTGGATGATGCGGATGGTCCCATCACTTTCGGTGATGAGAAAGCCACCATTCGGTTTCGCCATGAGCCCAGTAAGAAATCCCGAAATCGTATTGTTGCCTTGCGAGCGATAGATCTGGTTCAGCTCGACCTGCATTCCCTTCGGAATGCTGCTTTGCCCCCATGCCTGAGGTGACGCGAACGCCAATGCGGCACAAGCACAGCCAGCAGCCAACCAGAAGGCTGTGTGGCGGTTGGTTGCGAAAGCGAGATCTCGGGTCGATGTCTTCATAAGTTCGGCTTGCTGTTAGTTGATCTTGTACGCTCGGAAAGTTGGCGACACTGAGCGGGAGACTCAAAGTTGCCGACGGAGAGTCATTCGCACATCTTGCTAATCGCTGGTTGTCGACACAAACTTGCAGGTCAGAATACTCGCCTCGAAGCTTTCAGCCTGTGATCCCTCACCAGGAGAGTTCTCAAAGTAAGCCAGGAATCATGAAGCGAAAGCGTTCGCTAAAGAAGCCAGACTGCCGCGCAATGCGTTCACGAAGGCGATAGATAAATCGCTCGAACGCTATCGCTGACGAAGTCGACTACAGCACTGCCATCTCCATAGAGTGACGGCGAGTGTGGAGAAGTGTCAGCGGTGAACTCTTGTCATTAGCAAGAACTTCCGCGGAGGCGGCGGGCATAGAAAGCGAACCTGATTTTAACTGGCCCGTGCAGCAGGTCAAGTTTTTGGCTTAACAAGGCGTGCGTTGTCTAGAGAGTTTGACCACACCACGACGGCGCTTCTAGGTCCGAACCCTTGTTGTCACCCGCTGCGGCTAAATGCACGTGCCGATTGACGTTGCGGTCAGCAACGAAGCAGGCCCCTGAGCAATCTTCTCGTCTCCTACCGCAGGGGGGTGTTTTTGCCGGATTTGACTCGTTGCCCGGTGCCGCCCGGCGAAACCCCGTGTAAACTAAAGACTTCGCGGCATCCCGCCCGGAACAGCGGGCCTGATTCCTGCCGCCCGACACCAGCATTCGATAGGAGAGGCGCCGATGGCGAGCGTCGCCGAGGCCATCAAGAGTGGCCTAATTCCTAACACCCAAGA
>JBCDCL010000128.1:0-7632 GCA_039182175.1 Planctomycetota bacterium | reverse complement strand
TTGGCGACGCAGCGTTCGCTAGAAGCTAGCAAGCAGTAGCACGCCGGCGCCGCTAGCAGCCGCATTTCCGTTAAAGGCGGCCTATCTTACCAGCCGATTCTCTAGGACAACGTGCGCCGAAGGTACGGCCATGCGACGCCACTGCGATGAGCAATTCGCGGCGGCTCGGTTCCACGGAAGGTCTGCTCATGCTGTCGCTCGTCATTCGTCCGCTTCGCAACATTGCCGCGGTGCTGGTGGCCAACGAATCGCCACGCCAAATCGCTATCGGCATCGCCCTCGGCGTGGTGATCGGCCTGGTGCCCAAGGGCAATCTACTGGCGATCGCCCTGATGGTGCTGCTTTGCTCGCTCCGCGTGAACCGCACCGCCGGCTTACTAACGGCGTGCGTCTTTTCGTGGATCAGCGTAATGGCGGACTCCTTCACACATAAACTTGGCGCCAAGATCTTGGCGACCGAAAGCCTGCAGCCCGTCTACGCCTGGGTGTACGAGCTACCTCTCGGTCCGTGGATAGGCATCAACAACACCGTGGTCGTCGGCTCGCTAGCGATGGGGCTTTACGTCGCCTATCCGTCCTACTTGCTGGCCAAGCTGCTACTCGACCGCTACCACGCCCCAATCGCCGCATGGATCCGCCGGACGCGAATCGCTCGCTGGTTGCTTGGCGCCGACGTCACTTCGCGGTTTGGGCTGTCGGGCAATTTCTCTGGCGTCGGTAGCCTGTCTAGCGTTTGAGGAACGGGACCATGATGCGATTCTTCCGCTGGGGATACATCGTTCCGCGACTGGCGATTTTGATCACGCTAGTCTGCGTATCCGAGTTCGCTTCTGGCTGGCTCGTCAAAAGTGCAATCCGCTCCGCAGGCGAACCAGCCCTCGGGGCCCGCATCGACATCGCGCGCTCCAAGGCGTCGCTGCTCCATAGCCACGTCTCGCTACGCGGCCTGCAGATCGCAAATCCCGATGAGCCGATGACGAACCGCGTCGAAGCCGACGCGGTAGAACTCGATCTCGACGGCGCCGCTCTGCTACGCAAACGGGGCGTCGTTACGCACGGCGTCATCCGCGGCCTGCAATTCGGCACCAGCCGTGCAAAGTCGGGCGAACTGCCGGACGCCGACGATCCATCCACGGAATCAGCCGGCAAAGCTCCGTGGGAAATCTCGGGGCTCGCCGACGCTGCTGGCGATCGCGCAAAGCAATGGCTCGACAACCTGGGCGACCGTTTCACCGGCGACATGCAGGAACAATTCGAATCGCCCAAGCTAGCCCGTTCGCTCCGCGACAAGTGGCCCGCCAAGTATGCCGAGCTAGCCGCCACGGCCGAAGCGATTCGCAACGATGCACAGCAGCTCAAAGAGCAGGTCAGCGAAGCTCGCAAGAATCCACTTCGTAACGCTGCGTATTTGAAGAGCGTGCCAACGCGAGTTTCGGTGCTCGAAAGCAAGTTGCGGCAACTTTACACCGATGTCGAAGCCTTACCGGGACTCGTCGAAGCCGATCGCCAAGCGGTCGCTGCCGCTCGCTTGCACGATGAGCAGTTGGTTCGCGAAACCCTGGCGGTCGACAATCTCGATGCCGCCTCGCTGTCGGCGTACCTGCTGGGCGAAGAACTTGCCGGTCCGATGAATCAGTTGGTCGGCTGGCTTCGCTGGGCACGCCAAATGGCGCCGGCACGGGTGAACCAGATGGCGGCGCCCGAGCGTAGCCGTGGCGTGGATGTTCTCTTCGCCGGCGTTCGGCCGCGGCCCGACCTCTTGATCGAGACACTCGAGCTTAGTGGCGCCACCCGCCTAGGCGGCCGGCCCGTCGCACTGTCGGGCCAGCTCACCAACGTAACCAGTCACCCGGCAATTCATGGCGAGCCAGTCCGGCTGACGCTCAACACTACCGGCGCCATTCCGCTCCGAGTGCAAGCCACCATCGATCGCACGGGTCCGATCGCCCGCGATGAACTCCTGGCCGATTGCGAGGGGCTGATCATCCCCGCCACCAAGCTTGGCGGAGACAAATGGCTTGGCCTGTCGGTCGCCGCCAGCCCGGCGTCGCTCAACATCAGCATCCAACTCGACGGTGACCAACTCACCGGCGACGTGCAACTAGTGCAGCATACGGTCGACGTCACGCCGTTGGGCGATTTGCAACAAGCCTCGGGCATCAATGCGGCCGCCGTCGCCCCGCTGCGAGATGCCCTGGCGAGCAATCTAAAGAAACTGCCGACGATCGCCACCCGTGTCGATCTGGCCGGCACGCTCGACGAGCCCGAGTTCAACCTTTGGTCGAACCTCGGCCCGGCGGTGGCTCAGGCGATGGAGTCCGCTCTTCAGAATACGATCGATACCCAAACCGATCGCTTGCTGGCCGCATCACGGGCCGAAGTCGACGAGCAACTTGCGAAGCTCGACGGCGAACTGGCCGCCGCCCAGGCCAAACTCCAACCAGCACTCGCCGGCCCCGCCGACGCCATCAAGCAAGTGGCGGCCGAACTCACCGGCGGCAACCCCTTCCGCCAACTCGGCCGCATGCCCGGCATCGATGGGTTGCTGAAGTAAGCGAAGCCAAACGTCGCCGCAGCGCACACTCTACTCCCCTCCCCGGGAGGGGTCGGGGGAGGGGGTTATCCCGGGGCGGAACACGCCTGTAGGCAACCCCCTCCCCTAGCCCCTCCCCCTGCCGGTGAGGGGAAGCATTGCTCAAAGCCAACGCGAACAGGCACCGATGGCGTGCAAGCGACGCTCTCGGCCCTCGCCGCATCAGCTCGCGGCTTGAATCTGCTTCGCCACATCTTCTTTGCCGTACTCGACGGCCAGCTCGTAGGCGTTCATCCCTGCGCTGTTTTTCAAAGTCAGATCGGTGCCCGCTTCAAGCAAAATTTGCGTCACATCAGCGTTGCCAAACCGGGCCGCGTCGTGCAATGCGGTGTCACCCATCTGATCTTGCACGTTGGGGTCGAGCTTTAGCTCGTTAGCCAGGTACCGGACCGCCTCGGTGTGCCCCCAGAACGCTGCCTTGTGCAAGGCATTGCGGCCGGAGCTTGGTTCTAGTTCGTGCACGTCGGCTTGCTCGGCATAGCGACGCATCAAGCCGAGGCTGCCGTGCATGGCCGATTCGCGGAAGTTCTCGCCGGCCACCGCGTTCTCGTCCGCCGGATCTTCGACCGATGTCGGATCGCACTCACCGGGGCAGCCCAGGCACATCAGCTTGCCGTAGGCGGCGGCAAAGTCTTTGAAGAACAAATCCTGATCGGCTGCATACCGCTCGACCCAGATGCGGAACTCTGGATCTTCCACCAGCGCCATATCCGTAGGCAGCATCACCAGCGTGTCGGTTGGGTCGGTGTACTGAAACTTGCCGTCCCAATCCTTCGGCTTCCACTCGATCTCGACCAGATTGCGAAAGTACTCGTTGTCGAACTTCAGCGGGTGCTGCGTCCAGGCGCCGTCGTAGCCACTTCGCACCTCGTGACAACGACCCACCGTGTGACCGCCCGAGAGCGCCACGATCTCTTGATCGTTGAATCCCATCCGCCCGAAGACTTCTCGCAAGTGATCGGCGCCCTGCGAAGCATCCGGCAGCCGGCCATTCTCGGGGCATCGCTTGCCGTCGGTATCGTCGGTGCGACCAAACTTGAACGGCGGCATCGGCCCGCCCATAAACTCAATCGCCACACAGCCGGCAAACGCCCACAGGTCCGCCTGCGAAATCTGCGGGTACTTCTTCTGCACCATGTGCAGCATATCCCGCACGATGTGCAGCCCGGCATTGGCGTCGTCCGAAATCTCCGGCTCAAACCGCATCGTGGCGCCATTGGTCCCGCCCGACCCATCGGCGTGGTCGTAGGTGCCGCCCGAATGCCAAGCCACCCGCATCGCAATCGGACACGCAAACGACTTCTGATTGATTAGCGCCGCACGAACCTCGCTCTTCAGCGCCTCAAGATTGACATCCGGCGGAGCAACAACGACCGACATAAGAAACCTCGCTGCAGTAAAACAAGCAGAAGAGAAAATTTGAGCGAGGGCAGTATAGCACGATAACGCCCGCCTCGCAGGCACTCGTTTGGCTCACAAACTCACGCTCCGCCTTGCAGCAAAGCGCGCATGCCTTTGGCCGCGAGCAGCGAGAGTCGGCGCTTGCCTTGGCAAACGTTTGTCTCGCCCCGTGGCGTGTAGCAGGCTGGCTTAGAAGTCGAAGAAGTTGAGCTGACCGACGCGGGTTCGGCCGGCCCCGAAGTCGCCGAAACTGGTCCAACCGCTGCGGCGAGGAGCAACCTCAGATGCCGTGTCGTGCACGAAGTGAAGACCCGGCTGCGGCCGCCGCGATGAGAGAAAGAAGCATGGCCGGTGGTTCTGGCACCGTGGCCAATGACGCCGGCGCGGTTGAGCCGAAGTTGTTCACCCAAACGTCGTAGTCGCTGGGCGTGAACGTCGTGCCGAGGCCGTCACGCCAGACAGTGTAGTCGGCCGCGTCAACCGTACCGTCGAGGTTGTAGTCGCCTTCGAGCGCGGGGACCGCTTCGAGGAAGAGCGTTGAGCCGCCCGGGTTGAGTTCCCACGAGAGGCCCTCGGCCGACAGGTCGGGCAGGTTGGTCGCAGCGAAGCTCGCGTCGAACGCACCGCTGGCGAACAGGAAGGCGAAGCTGTCGCCGAGTTCGGGGATGAAGCCGTCGAGCAACGTGACATCGAGCGACCCTTCGAGCGCCGCGAAGCCACCCACTTCGATCCGATCGTGCTCGTCACCGGGAGTCGTGCCGGCTATCTCGATCTCGAGCGTGGCGGTGGACCCCAGTTCTAGGTCGCCCTCGAACGTGAGCAGGCCGGGGCTGTTGCCAGGAGCGAGCACGCCTGCGAAGGCGCCTGTGCCCGTCCCAGTGAACACGCCGTTGCCAGAAACCGTTCCGGTGAACGTGTTCGCCCCCGCGAGCGAAGTGACCCCATCGTTCACGACGTCGCCGTTGACGGTGCTGTTGATCAAGTTGATCTGACCGGCACTGGTTAGGCCGCCATCAAACGCCAGCGTGCTATTGATTGCGTTGACCTCGCCGCCTGCTTCGTTGATGAGGGCCTGAGTAAAGGTTAGCTGGTCAAGCGTGGCGTTGATCGTGCCGCCAACGGCATTGATTGTGGGGACTTCGACGCGCCCCGTGCCTGTGATTTGGTTTTCGTTGGTCAGCGTGCCGGCGCCCGCGAGGGTAGCGGTTTCGCCGGCGAGTTCGATCGCGTGGCGGCTGGTGTATCCGCCGGCTTCGATCGTGCCGGTCGCTCCCGATTGGAAGCGGGCGTCCCGCACAACGATCTCGTAATTTACCGTGTCGGTGGGCGCAGCGATCGGTTCGCTCTGCCCCAACGCGATGCTCTCACCCGCAGCCACCAGGGTGGTGACTGGATTGAGCGTGATCACCCCCACATTGTCCAACGATGCGGTAATGAGAAACGTACCGTCTTCATCGAGGTGATTGCTGCCGACATCGATGCCGGCCGTAGCAACGAGGGTCGGTTCGCCTAGCGTAAGTCCGACCGAATCGACGAGCCCGTCAACGTACACTCTTCCTCCCCCGCCGCCGAGGCCACCACCGATCGCGATGACAGCGGCATCGATAGCGACATCCGTTCCGATCAGGCGGACGCCGCCGCCGCTACCTCCAGGATAAAACGAGTCCCGTCCGTCACCCCCACGCGCCGAAATCGTCGCATCGATTCTCAGACTCTCGGTGGCGTTGATTTCGATGGCGCCCCCTCCACCGCCGCCGGCAAATCCGCGAGATATAAGAGAGGTGTTTGCCGCGCCGCTTCCCCCCTGCAGAGCCGCGCTAAGATCGCCATAGCTCGGCCCTTGGAGTGCGGAGTCATCCGGGCTTAACAAGGCGCGACCTTTGCCTCCGAAGCCACCATTCCCGCTCGGAAGTGTATCGTTGAATATGTTAGGTAGAGGCAAGCCACCGCCGGGGCCACCGCCAGGCGCGAGGAGATCGGCAGTCCCGCCTATATCGAAACTACTCCCGCCATCAAAACCTCCGGGACCACCCACCCCTCGCTCCGGCATTGATAAGAACTCGGCATCGACCGAGAGCGGCGTGCCAATCGTGGCGTCGCCATGCGACAGCAGCGCGATCGCGCGTCGGCCCGTGATCGTCACGTTGGCCGAGGGTTGCAGGTCGATGCCGTCGAAGGTGAACACCGCGATCTCGGGAATCCCGATCTGGCCCGGGTTGGCGACCGGGTCCCACACGCCGTTGAAGTAGTCAGCCTGGCCATTCTGATCGTCGGCGACGCCGGTGAACAGCGGCACGCCTGGCGCCGTGTTGTCGAAGATCGTCAGCGTGTCGGTGTCGATCGTGTAATCACCGGCCGGTAGGTTGAGTGTGCCCAGCGAGGCAAAGTCGAGCGGATCGAGCGTTTGACCATGCGTGGAGCTAACTAGACCGAAAGCCGACAGAGCTAGCGTTAAGACCGACCGGAGACAGCGATTCCTCATGGCAGCACTCGATACCTACGGGGTGAGCGAAGCATGTGCTAACCACTCAGTGCACCGACTTCGTGTTGCCCAGTCTAGCAGAAGCAGACTGGTGGGCGGCGACGGGGGCCCGCTCGAACCCAGCGAAGTCGCATCGCCCGAGGCGGCATTCTGGAAGGCCCAACTCGCATCGGTGCCTGTCACCTCAGCATGTTTGATCTTTAGCAAAGCCGCTCTTTTGAAGTCGCTAACGCTTAGGCCGCAAGCTCGTCACGCAGCCCAAGAGTGGCCGTCATTTGATCCCATTGCCGAGAGTTACGACGAGAGAAGCGTGCACACGGGCAAACTGCCTAGTGGCCAGGAATTGTGCGGGCTGGCCCAAAACGGCGCGCTCAAGAGTGTTGCTGGAATTTCGTGTTTGGTTTGTTAGAACGAGAATTAGACCGTTCTAACTTGGGGCGTATTCTGGGCGCCGATTGACGTAAGTCCTTTGGATTCGCGCCTTACCGAGCGCCGAAACGACTTGATCAACGCGAAAAAATTTTGACGCGGCTTTTTCAAAGCGACGCCAAAATTTCTTTTGCCACTTGGACGTTTTCTGACTCGCCTAGCGGAGGTAGCGGCCGACGGTCGCTGTCCGCAGAGCGCCGGCGCCTGCAACGCCAGAGGCAGGGCCTGCCGTGTCGGGGCCAATCGCCAAGCCGAGCCAGCCATCGGTCAGCACCAACTGGGTGACCATCAACCCATCAAGCCGCGGTTCGCCGGCCGGCGGCAGCTTGAGCAGCGGCACGGGTCGATCGATGTTCAGCACCTGCGTAAACACGCCGTGCAGCCGGATCCGACTAGCTGTCCGCATTCGGCCTTCAATCTGCAGCCCGCCGTCCCGCACCAGATGGGCTTCGATCCCGTCGGTCACGGGCAAGTAGAACGCATGGACCTTGAATTGCTCGAACCGCTTCTTGCCGAACGTGAGTTCGCGAAACGCAAGCACCAACTCCGCCCGGCCATCCGCCAAGATCAACCGCACCGGCTCCGCATCGTCAAACACCAACTCCACCGGCTCGTTGGGCGGCTGGAGCGAATCGGCCGCCATGTGCGGCGGAAGCTGAAGCCGCCGCTGGACATAGCTTTGCAACTCAGCAGGCGTAAACCGCCGACCGGCAATGCCGAGGCCATC
>JBCDCL010000127.1:0-7640 GCA_039182175.1 Planctomycetota bacterium | reverse complement strand
GACTTGTTGATCTAGCTACCGTGATGTCTGCTGCTCGCCCCGTTTCTGTCCTGCCGACGTTGCTCACACTTGGCAACTTGGCCTGCGGGCTGGGGGCGGTGCTTGTTGCTGGCTCTGAGCAAACGCACGCCGGCTGGTTGCCAATCGAGGTGGCTGCGGGTCTGATCGTGCTCGCAATGGTGTTCGACGCGGTCGACGGTTTGGCGGCCCGGGCAATGCAGGCGGCCACAGAGTTTGGCGCCCAGCTGGATAGCTTGGCGGACATGGTCTCTTTCGGCATTGCCCCGGCCGTGCTGCTGGTTGAGCACAGTCCGTGGCAGTCAGGTTTGCCCTTTCAATTAACAATTGCTGCTGCGGTACTGTTCGTGTGCTGCGTTGCCCTACGTCTCGCCCGATACAATACAGAGGCGGCTGCGGAGAGCGAGCAAGAGGACTTCGCCGGGCTGCCGTCGCCCGCGGCGGCGGCGTTGGTGGTCGCAATCGTCATCTTTGTTTCGCCGAGTGTAGGCACACTAGTATTGCCCTTGGCTTTCGTGACGCTCGGGCTACTGATGGTCTCCTCGATACCCTACTCGCACGCAGTGCAGTGGCTAGCACGGCAGCGACTGAATACGCGAGGCATCGCGCTGCTCGTTGCAGGCATCGCAATGACGCTGGCCGCTCGTCAGTGGGCAATTCCCTTGGTTGTCGGTAGCTACGTCGCAGTGCCGCCGCTCAAAATGGGTTGGCGCCGAATCATGCAATCGACAGGTGAGCAATCTGCGGCCTAAGACGGCGACAATCGCATTGAAAACGGAAATCCATAGAGCATGTTCACCGGACTTGTAGAAACATTGGCGGAGGTCGTCGCGCTCGCACAAGAAGGCAGCGGCGTTCGCCTGGTCGTTGAGGAACCGACCTTGGCGACGACGGCGGCGATTGGCGACAGTATCGCCGTCAACGGCTGTTGCTTGACGGTGGTCGATATTGCAGGACATCAAGTTGCCTTCCAGGCTGGTGAAGAGACTTTGTCGCGGACCAACCTCGGCCAACTCGTTGCCGGCAGCCGAGTAAATTTGGAGTCGTCACTCCGCGTCGGCGATCAGCTCGGTGGGCATTACGTGACCGGGCATATCGATGCTCTGGGCGTTGTTGACGAAATTCGCCAGGATGGCGAATGGTCCGATTACTGGTTTCGCGTGCCAGCGGCGCTGACGCTGCAAATGGCGAGCAAAGGCTCGGTCGCCGTCGATGGTGTGAGCCTGACGCTTGTCAACGTAGAGTCCCAGCCCGGCGCCGATACCGGGCGATTTAGTGTCGCCCTAATTCCGCATACCCTATCGATAACGACGCTCGGCAGCCGCAAGGTTGGCGATCAGGTCAATATCGAGACCGATGTCCTCGCCAAATACGTCGCCCGCATGCTAGAAGCCAGAGGCTAATTGGCTTTAGTACGCTCCACGATTTTTTTCACCCTTCACCCTTCTCACTTCGATAGATGCCTGCCCGCCAGACAAAAACTTACTTGATGCAAAAGCTCCGCGAGATTGGCGTTGAGCCTGCATCGCGGCATGGGCAGAACTTCTTGATCGACCTCAATCTGGTCAAGCTCATCGCAAGCTCGGCAGATTTAGGACCGACGGATGTGGTGCTAGAAATCGGCACCGGCGTTGGTTCGCTCACGGCGTTGATGGCGCCAGAAGTTGGGCACGTGGTGACGGTAGAGATCGACGCCAACCTCTTCGAACTCGCCAGCGAAGAACTGCTTGCTCACGACAATGTGACCATGCTGCGGTGCGACGCGTTGAAAAACAAGAATGCCTTCAATCCCGTAGTCATGGAGGCAGTCGGCGCCGCATTGGACAAAGTGCCCGACTCACGATTGAAGCTTGTCGCCAACCTTCCGTACAACGTCGCTACGCCGATTATTTCCAACTTGCTGATGTGCGAGCACGTGCCGCACTCGATGGTTTGCACGATCCAAAAAGAGCTGGCCGAGCGCATCATTGCCCAGCCGTGGAGCAAGGACTACAGCGCGTTGAGCGTGTGGATTCAGAGCCAGGCGTCGGCAGAAATTGTCCGTGTCCTGTCGCCGAAAGTGTTCTGGCCGGCGCCAAAGGTTGAGTCGGCAATCATCCGGATCGAGGTGGAGCCCGAGCGGCGGTCGCAAATCCCCGATCTGAGGTTCTTTCACCAATTCGTCAAAGCAATCTTCTTGCACCGGCGGAAATTTTTGCGGGCCAATGTGGTGGCCGCGCTGAAGAAGCATCTCGACAAACAGCAAGTCGACGCCCTGCTCGACCAGATGCAGTTTGCCGACGACGCACGGACTGAGCAAATCGATATCGCCCGGCTGCTGCAATTCACTGAGCTTGTCCGTAAGCAGGTCCCGAATTGGTCGCTGTAAGTAATCTGCCAGAAGGTTTCGCTATCTCCGCCGATTCACTTCGGCTAGACTAAACCCAGGGCCGAACCAAACCAAGGAGATAGGCGGGAATGCCGTTTATAGAGATGACCGGGGCGACGCTCGAGAAGCTGGTCGCCGAAGATGAACTGCACCATGACGACTTGCCTGCCGCCGGCGTTGTGGACGAGACCATCGTACGCATCAATCCCGAGGGCGATATCGAGGTTCGTCGCCGCGAAGGTTGGGACGTGATTGGCGGTCTGCTTGGCGAATTCCAGGACCGTGTCCGCGAAGAGACGGGCCTAGATTGGGCCTAGGCAGAATGCGTTAGGGCTTGAGCACCAAGTGGGAATCAATCTTCAACGCCCAGTGCTTTTTTCGGCACGCGTATCTGGCCGCGTACTTGCACGAAAGGCAACCCGCCTCGGCCTAGTCGCCGGCGAAGCTCTCGTTGGGAGATGCCAAGCCGCCTTGCTGCGGTGCTTAAGGACAGCGTGCTTGCGAACTCTGGCGCCAAGTGGCGTGTCGGTATTTTCATCGGAGGCATGATCGTTCTCCCTGCGATGAGACCGGTGAGAAGAGATGGCGGCCGGTGACCCAGCCACCCCGCTTCATTGTAACGATTCTGCGGAATTCCGGGGCAGCCCAGTCGCTGTGCCTGATAGATTGGGCCCGGCAGGCCGACTTCGCCCGTGATCTGGCGCCCAAGCCTGCTACGATTGAGCATCACTGGCGGCCCCCGGCAGACCCTTTATTTCTCGCGATTTATGAAAGCTAGCGTCTGATGGCTTCGAATTCACGCACTGCGAAAGTCGACCGGCAGACCAATGAGACCAAGATTTCGCTGGAAGTGAATCTCGATGGCTCGGGCGAAGCGGACGTTTCTACCGGCGTCGGCTTTTTTGACCACATGCTCGATTTACTCGCCCGGCACGCAGCGATCGATCTCAACGTGAAGGCCGATGGAGACCTGCACGTCGACCAGCATCACACGGTCGAAGACGTCGGCATTTGTTTGGGCCAGGCCGTGCGTGAAGCCGTGGGCGACAAGGCAGGCATCCGTCGCTATGGCCACTTTACGTTGCCGATGGACGAGACGCTCGTCACGGCTGCTTTGGACCTAAGCGGCCGGCACTATTTGGTTTTCAACGCGGCGCTGCCCTCGCCCAAGATTGGTGACTTCGACAGCGAACTGGTCGAAGAGTTTTGGCGAGCTTTTAGCGGCAATGCTCTGTGCAACTTGCACCTCGTGCTGCATCACGGGCACAATAGCCACCACATCGCCGAAGCAATCTTCAAGGCGACAGGCCGAGCGCTTCGCATGGCGGTTGAGCACGACCCTCGCATGACCGGCGTGCCAAGCACCAAGGGCTCGCTCGACGGGTGAGCGGAGCGGCTACTTGAGAGTACGGGCGGCTACTCGCCGAACTCTTCGATGTAGTCCGCCATCGCGGCCTTGACTACCGAGATCGCTCGCTCGCGGCCGTAGGCCCGATCGATACGCACTTTGGTTGCTTCCTCCGGCGTGAGCGACTTGTAGATGCTGAAGTAGTGCCGCAGGCGGTCGACCAATACTTTGGGAAGGTCGTCGACTTCCTCAACGCCGCCCCACATGGCGTCGTTGTCTAGGACGCCGATGATCTTGTCGTCGGCCTCGTCATTGTCGAGCATCGGCAGACCGCCGACGACGCGGGCTTTGACAATGATCTCTGGGTTGGTGATCGGCCGTTCGCTGATCACGCAAATGTCCAAAGGGTCGCCATCGCCTGCCTTGGCGCCCGGCATCAGTGACTGCACCCGCTTGCCGCAAAAGGTCTTGGGAATGAAGCCGTAGAGCGTTGGCGAGAATGCACTCGTGCGATTCGGCCGGTCGACCCGTAGGTAGCCAGTCTTCTTGTCCAACTCGTACTTCACGCGGTCGAATGGCGTGAGTTCGATGTAGGCGTGAACGATCGACGGCGGATCGGGACCCACTTCCAGGCCATGCCATGGATGCGGACGCCAGCGAAAAAACGGTTCGGGGAAGGACATCGGTCGTAACGGGTAACGGGTGATTAGTGACCGGAGCGTTTAGCCAGCGACGTCTTCTTCGTTGACATAGGTCTCTAGGAAGCGGGCTAGCTTTGCAAAGTCGCTATCGGCTTCGATATACCGTACCACCGTCACCAACGTCTTCGGATCGACCAATTCTTCAAACGGCACATACGTCAGTTGCAACTGGCCTTCGACCGACACCATGACGCCGTTGAGGCCTTTCTCGGCGAGGGCTCGGTAGGCGCCAACGCCCAACTGGCTGCCGAGCATGGCATCGAAAGCGTGCGGCGGGCTGCAGCGGGCTTCGTAACCCAGCTGGACTGCCTTCACTGAGCGGCTTTTACCCGTGTACTTCTTATATTCTGCTGCAATCAGTTTGCTGAACAACTCGTGCAAGCTGACCGCGGAGATGTTCAGGTGGCCATGATCATCACGGTCGACACCTTCAACGTGCTCGTAGGGCAGCAACTCGGCCAAGCCTTCGGCAATCACCACCACGCCGTACTCTTTGCCTTCGCGTTCGCGAGTCGTCATCGTTAGGACGATGCGTTTGATGACCTCGTCGAGGTTCATCACGTCGCGGGTTTTCTTTTCACCGTTGGCGTCGGTGTACTCTTCCGTCGTGCGGTACTTGCCCTGAATGTCTTCGACGCTGATTACCAGGCTCGCTTCGCCCGCGATCGCGACGCCGAACGCTAACCATCCGGCGCTACGCCCCATCGACTCGGCCAGGAAGTACGCGCGGTTCGCTTCGGCGTCGGCCAGTAGGTTGCGGACTTCGCGAGCGAGAAAATCGACGGCCGTAAAGTAGCCGAAGGTGAAGTCGATGCCGCGATAGTCGTTGTCGATCGTCTTCGGAAGATGCACCACGGGAATCTTGTGCGAATCCGACGGCAGCCGATCCTGGTACATCTTGAACTTGTTGGCGGTCTTGAGCGTGTCGTCACCGCCGATCGAGATCAGTGCGTCGACGCCGATCGACGAGAGGCCGTCGTAAACTGCTTTCAGCGGAGCCGAGCGTTCGGGGTCTTCCAAGTGCTCCGGCGCCGAGACCATCTTTCCCGGGTTCGCCCGGGCGGTGCCGATCATGATGCCAGCCCGGTTGCGTGTCCGGCTAAGCATCTTGTGATCGATCATCACGTAATCGGCGCCCTCGACGAGCGGTCGATCGGGACCAAACTCGATCAAGCCGGAGTAACCGTGCTTAACGCCAACCACTTCGATGCCATTACGCAGAAACGAAACCGCGGCGGCTGAAATGACGGCGTTTGCCGCTGGCGCCGGGCCGCCGGCGAAGAGGATGGCGACGCGTTTGATGCTTTGATTGGTAGGCGAGGTAGGTCGAGAGAGGGTGCTGGCCGTCATCGGAATTTGCAGTCTTGGAGGGGTGGGATTTGCAGGGGGGCTGCCGTGTGCCGACAGTTTACCCGACGCCACGCAGCCCGTTAATGGTATGGCCTGAGAAACGATTCAAAGAGAAACCGCCGGGGGCACAAAGCGGCGGCAAGAGAGCAAGAGCCTTCGGACATGGCCGCACGCGGTTCGGGCAGCTTAGGACATGAATGTCCGCTCGACAAACGTCGTGTCGACCCGGCCTTCGGCAAACGCCGAGTGGCTCAGAATATCTTGATGGATCGAGCAGGTCGTCTGAATGCCGTCGACTTTCAACTCCGCCAACGCCCGAAGCATGCAGGCGATTGCTTGCTCGCGGGTCGGTTGGTGGACGATTAGCTTGCCGATCATCGAATCGTAATAGGGCGGTACCGAGTAGCCGCTGTGGGTGTGGGATTCCCAACGAACGCCAAACCCGCCCGGCGCGATCAGCCGCTTGATCATTCCCGGCGACGGCTGGAAGTTCTTCTTGGGATCTTCAGCATTGATGCGGCACTCGATCGCGTGCCCCTTGGCCTGGATATCGTCCTGCGAGAATGGCAGGGGCTCGCCCGAGGCCACCAGGATTTGGGCCTTAATCAAATCGACGCCGGTCACCATTTCGGTCACTGGGTGTTCGACCTGAATGCGTGCGTTGACCTCGATGAAGTAGTAATTGCCATCGTTGTCGACAATAAACTCAACGGTCGCTGCGTTGACGTAGTCGGCCGTACGAATGAGTCGGCAAGCCGCTTCGCACATTTCGAGCCGCGTCTCTTGGCTGATGCTTCGGCTGGGGCTTTCTTCGATCAACTTTTGGTGGCGCCGCTGCGTGGAGCAATCGCGTTCCCACAGGTGCACCACATTGCCGTGGCTGTCGGCAATGATTTGCACTTCGACGTGCCGTGGATTTTCGATGTACTTTTCTAGATAGACGGCGCCATTGCCAAATGCCGCCTCGGCCTCGGTTTGGGCTTGCTGCAGAGCCGACTTGAGGGCCAAATCGTTGGCCGCTACCCGCATACCTTTTCCGCCGCCACCGGCGACCGCTTTGATCAGCACCGGGAAACCAACTTCGTGGGCGAACTTGAGCGCCTCGGACTCTTCGGTGACGATTCCTTCGCTACCAGGCACCACGGGCACGTTTGCTTCGCGTGCCAACTCGCGAGCTTCGTTTTTGTCGCCGAGTTTGGTCATCGCCTCGGGCGAGGGACCAATGAAGTCGATCTTGCAGCTCCGGCAGATCTCGTTGAAGTGGGCGTTCTCTGCCAGGAATCCGTAGCCAGGATGAATGGCCTGGACGTTGCCAATTTCGGCGGCGCTGATGACGCTTGAGATCTTTAGGTAACTGTCCGTCGCCCTCGCGGGGCCAACGCAGTAAGCTTCGTCGGCGAGCTTCAAGTACTCGGCGCCGCGGTCGGCCTCGCTAAAGATCGCCACGACTTCTACGCCGAGTTCTTTGCAGGCACGGATCACCCGCAGGGCGATCTCTCCACGGTTGGCGACGAGAATCCGTTGGTACATCGGCGGGCAGCAGAAGCTAGCGGAAAGACGGGCAGCAGGAGCGACGCACGCGTGGTCGCTTAGCCATTGACTTCGATTTTGAACAACGGTTGGCCGAACTCAACAGCGGCGCCGTTTTCAACCAGCACGGCAAGAATCTTGCCAGACACTTCGGCGGGGATTTCGTTGAAGACCTTCATCGCCTCGATGACGCAAACCGGGGTGTCGGGGCCGACCTGATCGCCTACCTTTACCAGCGGCGCGGCATCGGGGCTGGTCGCTTGGTAGAAGGTGCCCACCATCGGGCTATTGATGGTGGCGCCAGGAGCGTCGGCCGCGGCGGCTG
>JBCDCL010000126.1:0-7652 GCA_039182175.1 Planctomycetota bacterium | reverse complement strand
GCTTGCCAGACGCATCGCAGGGCGATGGGCTTGATCGCAGGACCGCTGAGGCCGCCGACAACGTTGCCCAACATCGGTTTTTGCTTCCGCCAATCGACCGCCATGCCGAGCACGGTGTTGATCAAACTCAAGGCGTCGGCGCCGCCTGCTTCGGCGGCTTTGGCAATCGTCGCGATGCTGGTCACGTTGGGCGTTAGCTTAGCGATGATCGGTAGCGAGGTCGCGGCCCGGCAATCGGCCACCAGGCGTTCGCACTGTTGGGGGTCGACCCCGAAGTCGACGCCGTGCGAGACATTAGGGCAGGAGATATTCAGTTCGATCGCTGCGGCGCCCTCGACCTCGCCTAGTCGGCGGCTCATGGCAACGAACTCGTCATGCGTCCGCCCCGCAATGCTAACGATGATCGGCGTGCCCAAGCCACTCAGATACGGCAGGTGGTGGGCGATGAAGGCTTCGATGCCGTCATTATCAAGGCCGATGGCATTGAGCATGCCTGAAGCAGTCTCGACCGTTCGCCAAGGTGCATTCCCAGGCCGGGACTCCTGAGTGACCGTCTTCGGCAGGATGCCACCTAGGCGGGCGAGATCGACAAACGCCTCCATCTCGCGGGCGTAGCCAAACGTGCCCGACGCCACGAGCACAGGATTAGGCAGACGCAGCCGGCCGAGCTGGACGGCGAGATCTATCGAGGCAGCAGTCGGCGAAGGCGTCATCAAGCGGGTGTGAGCAATGCAGCGAGGCAGGCGGCTGGCGAGCGATTACGTGCCAGCATGGTAGCGGTCGCCAGCCGGGCGAATCAATTGACCACCACCTTCGAGCTTGCCGCGCTGCTCATTGGCCGCACGCACGGAATCAGTTCACGCCCAGACCGCGCAGCAGCTTGCCGACGATCGCCGGCCGTAACTTCAGCCAGGGCGCCGTCGGCAAACCGTGTACGCTACCTGCGGACCGCTACAGCACTAGCCCGTTCGTGCGGTACGGCTTAAGGTGGCTCGGTTGATCGAGAAACCAAATGCGTTCCCACTCGTCCAGGAAGGTCCGTAGGTCTTCCGACGTGTAGATCAATTGCTGTGCCCGGCGTGCGGGGTCGGCCGAGTACATCGGCAACAAGCACCCGACATTCGAGCCCAAGGCGGCGGCGGCCAAACAGGCCAGTAACCACTTGCGTATCACAACGCTCTCCTCCATGAAAATCCGTACGCCGCCTGTCGAACTCGCCCGAGATCGGCGGCAGCACGGCTGCAAGTCTTTCCTCGATCGGCAGTTGCACCGCGTGATACACGCCTTCGGTAGACGAGCATCCGCAGCTCGACCGGCTCCGCCGATCGGCGAGGAAACGCACTAGGGCGTGCCCCGTGTTAATTGAATTCTTGTAAGTGGTTTTGCTGGCTAGGTTTCGGCGAGTCGCGAGACGGTACAAACCGCCAGCGTGGCCGTCTAGACAGATCGGAAACTCAGAAGCGGCGGCCAACGGGTGGCCAGCCGTTGTGTCTTCAACCTAGCGGGACATCAACCTTGCGGTCGGTCGCCGTAGGGAGACGGGGCATCGGAGCCGTAACTGCCCATGCCGGTTGGATTTGCAGCAGAGGGATTTGTCGCCGCGCTCTGCGTGCCGGGAGGGGCGCCATTTGCCAGACTGCTATCACCGCCACCGGCGCCTTGACCACTGGCTGCTTCGCGAGCGGCAGCTTCGGCCGCTTCTCGTTCAGCAAACTCGGCAGCGGCTTGGCGTTCTAGCTCGCGGACCCGCTCCTCCATCTCTTTGCCCGGTTTGAAGGTGACCACGAACTTTTCGGGCACAGAGACCTTCTCACCCGTGCGGGGATTACGTGCCTTGCGAGCCGCCCGCTTCTTGACCTCGAAGACGCCGAAGTTTCGCAGTTCGATCCGACGGTCTTCGACCAGCGTTTCGACAATCGCGTCGAAGGTCTTCTGGACGATTTCCTTCGTCTTCAACTGCGTCAGACCGATCTCCTCCGAGATGGTTTTGACGATCTCTTTTTTGGTCACGACGAGCTCCCCCTTCGGGATAAAAGAGGCCGCGATCGCGAGTTCTGCCGGTGCAATCCCTGATCGGTTCAGAGACGCCCCCGACAGGCTCGTGGAGCGACACTTTGGGCTCTCCAAATCGGCCCGCTGTCATGTCCCAACTGTAAACGTAGCAACAACTAGTGTCAACAGAAGCGCCCCGGCAGCAGCCTTGCCGCCGGCCTCACGCCGTGTTTGACACCTTTCCGAGAGGAAAGTTGCAATTCATTGCAAAGTCATATTTTCAAAGAACTTACAGCGAACCTCAGGGCGTTCACTGGGGGCGGGCCGATGCTGATCGTCTTAAACCCTTTTCAAAAAAGGATTTAACACCAGCCGGACGCCGTGCAACGCGCAGCGTCTCCGCCCTATCAAAACCGATCGGCACCGCCGGCCGGCAAACTTGAGCCAACCGTCACAAACTACCAAATTGGCACAACCGGACGCTGGCAATGCGTCCGATATGCCGTCGTGCGTCAGACCTTGATGACAGCACGCTGGGTCTCGATGGCTTCCAGTTGGTAGAGCTTGCCCTTGCCGCTGCCGGGGCAGGCTTCGCAAGTCTCTGCCCATGCCTGGGGCGACTTAAGATTCGAGTCCCAAAAGGGCCACGTCCGGCATTGGCGAGGCCGGGCGCCGTAGACCGTGCAGCCCCGGCTCTTGTTGTCGAAGAAGACGCAGTCGCCGTTTTCGTACTCGATCAAGCTCTTGCGGACGCCAACCGAGCGAACGTACCGCTTCTCGAACTCCTCGACATTAAGCGAAACCTCGTCGGCCATCGCTCGGATGTCGGCATTGTTGAGCCACACGTAGCCCGGCGCCCCCGTGCAGCAGTCGCCGCAACCGGTGCACTGGAAGCGAAGCCCCTCGCGGTACCAGGGCTGATCCTCAGTCGTATCGTTTGACGTTGTGGTGGGCTTTGCCTTCTTGGCCAAGAGTTCGTCCTCTAAACGTGTGGAGCTTTACGGCGTGCTAGCCCGCGGCGGCTAGTTGGCGAACGAGTTCGAGCGTCGTGGCGATTTCGTCTGTGGTCGTCGTTCGACCGGGACTAAGGCGAACCGTTCCGCCTCGCTTGTCGGTCCCTAGCGCCGTGTGCATGCGTGGCGAACAGTGTAGCCCTGCTCGGCATTCAATACCGGCGGTGGCTAAGATCGCTGCCACTTCCTGCGGATCGTAGCCCTCGACTGCGAAACTCACAACCGGCATACGCCGTTCCGCAGCAGCCGGTCCGTGAACCTGCACGCCGACGATGCCGGTCAATCCTTTGAGTAGCTGCCCAGTCGCTTCGCCGGACTGGTCAGAGGAGTGCGAATCCACAAGCCAATCGATCCCCGCAGCCAAGCCGGCAAGGGCCGGGACGTTCAGATTGCCTGCTTCGTAGCCTTCGGGCAGGTTGGTTGGCGGCGTCTCTTGATCGCTGCTCAACCCCGTACCGCCGTACTGGAGCGGTCGCAGGCGTTCTTCCACACCCGGGGCCACGTACAACACGCCAACGCCGAGCGGCCCGAGCAGGCCTTTATGCCCGGGCGCCGCCAACAGACTAACGCCGGCCGCTACGACGTCGAGTCGGTGGTGCCCGAGGGACTGCGCCGCGTCAACCAGCAATGGGACGTTCCGCTCACGGCAGATGGCGCCGATGGCCGCGATGTCTTGCAGGGCGCCGGTGACGTTCGATGCCGAAGTAACCGCCACTAGTTTCGTATCGGGTCGAATCAAATCGGCGATCGCCTGCGGATCGACCACGCCCGACTCATTGCAGCTCGCGTAGTCGACCTTAACGCCAGCCGTGTCGCGTAGCATCGCCAGAGGGCGGAGCACCGAATTGTGTTCAAAAACGGTGGTGACCACATGATCGCCGGGGAAAACGAGCCCAAAAATGGCATGGTTGAGCGACTCGGTGCCGCTCGCGGTGAAGATAATGCGGTTCGGATCGCTGACGCCGAGCAGACGGGCAACGCCGCCGCGGACTCGTGTGACCACGCGTTGCGCTTCGCCAGCCGAGTCGTAGGCGCCTCGCCCCGCCGCGGCGCCAACTTCGCGCTGGTAGCGGTCTATCGCGTCGTAGACCACGGCCGGCTTGGGCCAACTTGTCGCGGCGTTGTCGAGATAAATGCGGGGCATAGGGGAGGCGGTTAGGGATTGGGGGTTAGGGATTGGGCAATGGAATTAGGCAGCTTGAACTCTGGCTGCCCAATTCCCCATTCCCAAGTCCCTAGCCCCCAATTTGATACATGGCTCGTTTGGGGCGGAGGAAGTTGGGTTCGTCGATGCCGTGGCCTGGTTTTTTGGCGGCGACGCAGTCGCGAACTAACTGGGCGAGGTCGGCGTCGCTGCCAGGGCTACGCATCAACGCTCGGGCGTCCCACTCGGCAGTCGAAAACAGGCAGTTGCGGATCTGTCCCTCGGCCGTCAGACGGAGGCGATTGCAATCGCCACAGAAGGGCTGCGTCACCGGGTTGATAAACCCGATGCGGCCACCACGCTGGCCGTCGGCAAACTCATAGTCCACAGCAGGCTGGCTAACGTCGTCACGCTTTGCCGGGCGAAGGGGGCCGTGGTGTTGCTCGATGATGTCTCGCAGCTCTTCGCCCGAAAGAACTTGGTCGCGTTGCCAGCTATCTTCCGCGTCAAGCGGCATGTATTCGATGAAGCGAAGCTCAAGCCCCTGTTCGCACGCAAAGCGGGCCAAGTCGGGTGCCTCGGTTTCGGTAAGCCCACGCATCGCGATCGCATTGAGGCGAATCTTCTCAAACCCTGCCTGCTTGGCCGCCGCGATGCCGCCTAGCACCTTGTCGAGGCAATCACGCCTCGCAATCTCCCGAAAGGTCTCCTCACGCAGGCTATCGAGACTAATGTTGATTCGCCGAACGCCGGCGTCGCGTAACGCTTGCGCTTGGTCGGCGAGCAAAATGCCATTGGTCGTGAGTGCGATCTCTCGGATGCCCTGCAAGCTTGAGAGTTTGCGAATCAACTTCGGCAGTTCGGCACGCACCAGCGGTTCGCCACCCGTGATGCGGACCCGATCAACTCCCAGGCTCGCCGAGACGCGGACGAATCGTTCGATCTCTTCGAACGTGAGAATGGCTTCGCGTGGCAGAAACTGGATTGGGCCCGCCGGCATGCAGTACACGCAGCGGATATTGCAGCGATCGGTCACGCTGAGTCGCAAGCTGGTATGCCTACGACCAAATGCATCGACGAGCGGTGGTTGTGCGTCGGTGGACATGTCAGCGTGCGCCGGATTGCTCCGATTGAGGGTGAACCCACTCGGTCGTGCCATCAGCGTAGTGCTCGCGTTTCCAAATCGGTACGTCACGCTTTAGCTCGTCAATCAACCACCTGCCCGCTTCAAACGCATCGGCCCGGTGGGGCGAACTGGCGACGATCGCGACGCTCGCCTCGGCCAGCGGCACCTCGCCCAATCGGTGGACGATTTGGCACTCAACCAGTGGCCAGCGCTCGCGAGCGGCGTGCTCCAAGCGTTCTAACTGCGTCTCCGCCATGCTGGCGTGAGCTTCGTAACTGAGCTGCGTGGTCTGCCGATCGTCGGTGAATTCACGCGTGATCCCCAGAAACAACACCACGGCGCCGGCTGCTGGCTGCTGGGCGGCCGCCAACAGGGCGCCGGTGTCGATCGGTGATTGCGTCAGAGAAATCAACTTGGAAGAAACGGTTGGTAGTGGACGTCGCCAGCGATCAGCCACCACTCACAGGCGGGATCAAGGCAATGTCAGCTGCAGGATTTACGGCTGCGGACTTGTCGACGTACTGGTCGCCTGCCGCGAAACGGCCGGCGGCAACTAGTGGCGCCAAAGCAGGACACGCAGCCGTGACCGCCTCCGCGAGATCCGCGTAGTTGGAATCGTCGTCGATATCGACCGCGATGTTGTCGGCGCCGGCCGCTTCGCGAGCGCCGGCAAAAAGTTGAATGGTTACCTGCATCCGTCGGTCGCCACTAACGCTCCTGCTCCAACCACGAGTCTGTCCGCTCAGCTGAATTGTTGTCTAAGTCTTCGCCGCCGCAAAGTCGGGCAGCTGCGTGTCGTCCATCAAGCCGTAACTCGCCGCCAGCAGTTTCACCGGATGCAGCGTCGGTTGGTGAGACGCTTGTTGCATTTGGATTTTACAGGTGCTGCATTCCGTGGCGCCGAACGAATAGTCGCCACTGCGAAGCTCCGTAAGCAGCGGCAAACCGGCACGCAGACTACTGCGGTAGTTGGCTTTCTTCAGGCCGTAGACGCCAGCCATACCGCTGCAGCCTTTCTCCAGTTCGACAATCCGCAACTCGGGCACGAGCCGCAGCAAGTTGGTGGCAGGCTCGCCGACGCCAAGCGCCCGCACGTGGCAGGGCGTATGGTGGGCGACGCGATACGCCAGCGGATTGAAATCGAGCTTCAAAGCCCCCTGCTGATGCAAATTCCAGAGGTACTGCGTCGCTTCCTGCGTATTCTCTGCAACAAGCTGCGCGTCTTCGTCATCGTCCAGGATGTTTAGATACTCGTGCGTAAGAGCGAGTACGGCAGACGGTTCGGTGGCGACAATCGTATGCCCTTGCCGTACGCCTTCGGCTAGCAGTTCGACATTCCGCGAGGCAATTCGCCGCGCCGGCTCCAGGGCGCCTTGCGTAATCAGCCCCATGCCAGAGTTCCGCTGCATCGGCGGAATGTAGACACCAATCCCGTTGTGCCGCAGCACGCGGACCAGCGACTCGGCCAAGGCATCGTCGTAGTAGTTGGCGAAGGTGTCGACGAAGAAGAGCACCTTCTCGTCCGCCTGGCGATCGGGCCGACGATGGCGACGCGCCGTTGGTTGCTGTAGGAAGGGCCTGAGGGCGAGCGGAGGCACTTTGCGACCCTGGGCAAGGCCGAGCGTCTTCTCTAGTAGCCAGCGAGCCCGGCGATTGCCGATCATCCAATTCGCCAGCCGCGGCGTGCGACTTGCCCATCGGCTAACCGTGTCGATCCGGCCAAGCCACCAATCATGTGGTCGTACGCCATTGGCCTGAACGTGAGCCGCTTTGGCTTCGAGCATCATTTTGGGGATGTCGACATTCGCCGGGCAATCGATCCGGCACATGTGGCAGTTGACGCACAGGTCTGCCACCTCGCGAGCGACATCCTTCGTCATTTCGTCGGCCGGCAAGAGCCCGGTGATCACCGCCCGGGCGAGATTCGCCTTAGCCCGTGGCGACGATTCTTCTCGCGGGGCAAAGTGGAAGATCGGGCACATGCGTGCGTCGGACGACCGCGTGCGACACGCGCCACAACCATTGCATTGCCGGGCGGCGTAGGCGAATTCCTCGGGGTCCCACGCCAGTTGCAGTTGCGTGATTTCGACGCTGCCGGCCGGCTTGGCGGCTGGGCGTGAATCGTCTGCACGGCCGTTGCCGTTTCCGGCTGCGGGCGACTCTGCCGTGGCCGCTGCAGCGGCGACCGGCTGCGACGCCGTAACGCGCCGCATGTCGTGACTCATCCGCGAGTTCGGCTCCGGCACGATCTTGCCAGGATTAAGGATGCCCGCGGGGTCGAACAGACTTGCGGACCATCCACACGCACCACATCACCGCGCCACGTCCAGGCAGCGCCCACGACCAAAGCCGACAACGGTGCGGCCCCAAGGCCGTC
>JBCDCL010000125.1:0-7666 GCA_039182175.1 Planctomycetota bacterium | reverse complement strand
GCCGACCGGGGCCGAACTGGTCGAGCGCCTGCCCGTCGCGAAAGAAGACCGCCTCTTGATTCGGATGCACCAGTAGCTGCGCACCCATCTTGATGTCGGCCGCCCCGCCTTCTGGCAAACGATGCAGAACCGACCGGTTCGTCTCGTCGCGATGCTGAAAGACTTCAAGGCGGAGGGACATAGCGACAGAGAGAGGTTAGAAGTTAGAGGATAGAGGTTAGGAATTGCCGACGGCAGATGGCCTGTTCTCACTCTTTCAGTAGTTCTTCGCGGGTGTCCCAGGCGTCGTTGAGGGCGACGCCGCCGACGATCCCCCTGCCGACAGTCTGCAGCGACTCAAGCGAATCGTCAATCGCGTCATCGCCCTCAACGACGCCTGGGACACTCGCGAAGAACTACTGAAAGAGTGAGAAGAGGCCATCTGCCGTCGGCAATTCCTAACCTCTATTCTCTAACTTCTAACCTCTCCCTGTCGCTATGTCCCTCCGCCTTGAAGTCTTCCAGCATCGCGACGAGACGAACCGGTCGGTTCTGCATCGTTTGCCAGAAGGCGGGGCGGCCGACATCAAGATGGGTGCGCAGCTACTGGTGCATCCGAATCAAGAGGCCGTCTTCTTTCGCGATGGGCAGGCGCTCGACCAGTTCGGCCCCGGTCGGCACGCCTTGTCGACGGCCAATGTGCCACTGGTGACGCGACTGCTTACGATCCCCTGGCAGGAGTCGCCCTTCCAGGCGCAGATCTATTTCGTCGGCCGGCAACTGTTTACCGATCAGAAGTGGGGCACCCGCCATCCGATTACGTTTCGCGACCGCGAGTTTGGCATGATTCGCCTCCGCGGTTACGGCGCCTATTCGTTCCGCGTGGCCGACAGTCCGCTGCTGATCAACACCCTGGCCGGCACGCAGGGGCGATACACCACCGACGAGATTGCCGCCTTCTTGCGAGATGTGATCGTCGCCCGCCTCGCGGACCTGCTAGGCACGGCCGACATTAGCCTGCTCGACATGGCGACCCATTATGACGAGATCGCCGCCGGCGCCCGGGCGAAGATTGCCGAGGACTTCCAGCGATACGGGTTAGAGCTGGTCGACTTTTTCATCAACAGCATCAGTGCTCCCGAGGAAGTGCAGCGAGCGATTGATGCCCGCAGTGCGATTGGCGCCATTGGCGACTTGGCCACGTACATGAAGTTCCAAGCTGTGCGGAGTATGCGCGAGATTGCCATACGCGGGGGCGTGGTGCCGGCCGGGTTTGGTGTGGTAATGCCAGGGCTCATTCACCAAGTTGCCGAAGGCCTCTCAGCGCCAACGGTCGATGCCGAGTCAGGCAACCGCCTCCCCGCCGAGCCGCTTACGTTTGACGACCTGGCTGCCGTGCCCACGACGCGCGACGCCCCCGCAATGGTGCGAGCCGTTGCCGAAGCCGCCGGCTTTGCCATTCAAAAGGTTGAGCCCGAGCAAGCAGTTGAACCCCAGCCAGAAGCCAAGGCCGACCAAGCGGAGTCGGCCATCGACGAACAAGCCGACACGGAAATTGGTAAACCGGCCGCAGCCGATGGCGACATCGGCGACGATGCCCTGATGGTAACCGTCCCCATTAGCGGACTTCGCCAGCAACGCGTGGTGGTCACCTTCGACACGACCGACGAGCATGGCAATCGGCTGGTCACCTTCTCAAGCGTCTGCGGCCCCGCACGCCCTGAGCAGGCGATGACCTTGCTAGAGTACAACGCGAAGATGGTGCTCGGCGCCTTCGCCGTCCGCGACCTCGGCTCGGGGGCGATGGTCGTAATCCAAGCCAACCAACTCGCCGAAACGGCCGACCCGCTAGAAATCAGCCGCCTCCTAACCGCCGTCGCCTGGCAAGCTGACAAAGCCGAAGAGAAACTAACCGGCGCCGACGACTTTTAAGAGGCAGCAGCTTCCAGTCAGCGTCGAACTTTCGCACTACGACCGTGTGGATATAGATCAACCTCACTACGGCGAACGACTCCAATGCAGGCATGCCGACCGCTGAATCAGTGTCCGGCTAAGCAACCGCCGGCACTTTGATGCGACGCGAAGTGCGCGCGTTCGATTGGCCGAGGCATGTCCGCGGAAGACTCAGCGCCCTCTCTCCGCTCGCATTTGGTCGACAAGTCAAGCAACTGTATATGGTCCAGGCACTAGGCCACGTAGATCGCTTATCTCAGGTCTTCGAGTCCGTCTGCAACATCAAGAGCAAACGACGAGAGCGCCGCAGCGTATCCTCAGCCGATCTCGCAAGAAAGCTTACCCAGAAGGTGAAGAACCACTCTGGGTGATTCGTTGTACGGGATAGTCCGACCGTCGAATCGAAGAGCGCTCGGCATCGATCGAGACGACGCTCGATGTTCAGCAGGTCGACTCCGACCACCCCTTGTCGTTCGAGCAACCGGTTGGCCAGTAAGCGCGCAACGCGACCGTTGCCATCTATGAACGGGTGTACAACCCAAATGTCGTAGCAGAGCATCGCGGCGAGTAGGGGCGGTGCCACCTTATCGCGGAGTCTGGCGATCCCCGCTTCAATCTCAGAGATCATCTCCTCTACCGAGCCGTTCACTATGAGTTGGTCGATTCCCGAAGAGGAACCGTCCAACCAACGACTGAATACTCTCATCCCGTCTTCATCGCGACGGAGCCTCCCTGCAATTTTCGGGTGATCGGCGAACAAGAGTGTGTGAAGGCTTCGTGACTCCGCCAAGAGCGTCTGAGGCTTCTCGTGTTCCGCCTTGAGTCGTCGCGCCTCGTTCAGTCCGTGAGCCTGGGAGGGATCGGCATGACGTCGCGCCGAAGCGATTCCTCGCGAGCGTAATCGTGAGTGAAAATCTGCCGTTTCACACTCCGGAGCCTCAAAGTGGGCTTGTAAGTACGCTTCAACCGGGCGAAGGTCGAGCTGCTTGAGTTCATGCATCGCTTGAATGAATGAACTTGATTTCTTCGCGAGTGAATCATTGAGCTCGCGCCAGCGACTTTCTTCGCAGCTGACTGAGAGTTGGTTGGTCCAATCCAACGCGGTCTTATATTTCTCGAATCCGTCCAAGCGATATCCGTATTCGACTGAAAGCTTTTGGGCCAACTCGGCCGCTCCGGTCTCCTCGCGTCCCTCCGACTCGCACAGCATGATCAAGGCCTTATGCGCTGCGCGACGGTGTCCAAGGGCATGTGCGGTGTGGAACCAAGTCGTGAGGACGGTGAAGTTGCGGGGTGCGAGCCGCGCTAACCTTGCCGACATTTCGTAAGCTCCGGACAGGTCGTCCATCTCATAGCGACACGCCAAGACGCCCAGTTCGCTCGCGAGTGAGTACCGACGAGCGCTTACGCGTTGCCAGGCCGCAACTCCCTCTGACCACTCCTCCGCAAGGGAATACGAGGAGGCCAGCAACCGGTCTCGGCAAAAAAGCCCGTGCTCGCGTTTCGCATCCTCCTCGTCAGTGAACGTAAGCAGCCCCAACTCGACCGAATCGTCGAGCAGGGTGTGTGTGGTTTCGTTCCGTCGCTCCTGGTCGATGATGGCTCGCGTGAGTTGTTCGACTTGCTCGGACCTGTCTACCCAGTGCTCGATTCCCAGACGTTCGGCGATCCAATCTGCCGACGACTTCACCGAGAGTGGCTCGGGCATAGCAGCGGATCGCGTTTCCGCCGTACTACGCAGCACGAAGGCGCCGTGATTGATGTAATCTTCCCGTTGGGCGGGCGTTTGCATCGCGAGTTCAACGTCGACACGCTCGTCGCTCAAGTCATAGTTTTCTGGCGTCTCTTTGCGTCGCCCGCCTCCCGGGCGTTTCTTCCAACCGTGATCTGAGACGACCAGGAACGTCTCGGCGCCGGAGAGCTCGCGGAGGCGCTCGACGAACAACACAAGCAGGTCGATCGCCGATTCAAGGACCCCTCGAAACACGGGCGCGTCTTCGGTTGGCAGATAGGGCGCTGGCGCGTCGTAATCGATGAACGCTGCGAAGAATTGCTCTAACCAGTCGTACCTGACCACCGTCAGATCGGTCTCCGCGCTCACCACCGCTGTCGCGGCGTTGTGCTGGGTGATCGCCTGCGCGAGCAGGGCGCGGCAGATCTGCTTCCGCCGATCCGTGTCGGGATAGCTTGCCAGCTCGGGATGCAGTTGCTTGAAGTGACCAGGAGTGATCTGCTCGGCGGCCAGGCATGACGCTCGCAGGGGCGTCTCCGGAACCCCACGCAGCGCCTTGGCATCGCCTGATCGAAAGAACTCGCTGCCGATCTCGCACACCGCGTCTGAGGCGCCGATCCAGCCGCTCGGCAGATTCACCGCAGTGGTGCTCTTGCCGTCCAAGTCCGCGGCCGTAAGCAGCGACTGGTGCAGCAGTCCCGGCGGCTGCTCCCTCCAGCCCGGCGGTAGCCAGGGAGGATCTGTCAGCACCCGGTTCTCGTGCGGTAGCGTGCCGCTGAGCACAGACGCCCAGCCCGACTCGCCGTGGCAGTAGTTTGGCAAGAGGAGACGCTTGAGATCGGCCGTCGCGGCAAGTTTCGATCCGCGATAGGCGCGCGATCCCTGCAGGTACGTTACATCGAGACCATCAACGAGCACGACGAACAGCGACATCACTCCGCGTCAGTCTTCTCGGCGCCTCGCGGCAAGCAGCCCTGCCGCGCCGATCGCAAGAGTGGCAAGCGAAGTGGGCTCTGGGATGATCTGCAAGGCGACGCCGGGCGTGCTCTCGTAGGCAAAGTTGCTTACGAGCACTTGGTCGAGTTGGGGATCGAACGCCAGAGAAAATTGAGCCAGCACTAACTCGGCCAGACCGGTCGAACCATCCCCGAGCGAGAACTGCATTCCGAAGATACCGGAACCCATCGATACGGAGGGTGCAGGCTCGGAGCCAGACAAGTCCGCGATGGCGCGATAAAGCGACACTTGGAATGTTCCCGAAAAATCCAAGGTCTCACCAACCGAGAAGATCTGAGCGAGATTCGATGCGGTGTCGTCGACCGCTATTCCGTCGGGGGAGCGGGTTGGATCGGGGGTCGCGAAAAAAATTGAATCCTGACCGATAAGACTCAAAGGTGCATCCAAGAAGGTCAACTTGATGTCATCACGACCGTCATCGTTGAAGTCGTAAGCGACGAAGTTCTCACTCGTCAGATCAAGGGTAAGGACATCATCAGAAGTGATGACCTCTCCCGCGGCAGAGGTCGTAGCGAGGGTCGCCCCACCAAGGACGCCGACAAACTTCTTGTTGATATTCATGAGTCACGCTCTATCCAAGAAACAAAGAGGCATTCCAACGACAATAGCGAGCGGTGCCACGTTAGCAGATCGGCCCAAAAAATCTATCAAAAAATGCGAATCCATTCCAAAAAAGCAGAGAGTACCCTCTCGGGCTTGTGATAGCCCACTGGCCTACTTCGCTTGGGCGGTCGCGTTGGCAGTCCTTGGCATCGGACCAGCAAGTCAGCCGTCATCCAGACGGCAGTTACTATTTCCTTCAGGCAGGCCCCACTCGCAGCAAATAATGGAGCGTTGTGGGAAGCAAACGATTGAAGCCTAACTGGCTCGAATGCGTTCTCCGGACGGACCAGAGCTTTGTCGTCTCTCAACTGGGGGGCACTTTGTAAAACACTCTCCTTCGTCGACGCCTCCTCACGCGCTAACGCACTTGGCGAATCACTTCGCAGTCGCTCGCAAGCGGGTCTGCGAAGCACGGCAGGGCCGATTACATGTGTGACGATCCACGTTGCGTGGACGGAGGTGCCGCCTTAGTACTTCTTCTTTGGCTCCGCTTCTCAGGCCAAGTGGGCACTCTTAGCACGGAGTTTGCGTCGCGGTAGGGCTACCTATCGCTTGTCGCCTAGACTTATCTATCGAGTATACTTGTCGCCCTAGGGGCACCCGTTACTCAAGGTGTTTAGACATGCGACTCTCCTCTTTGCTTGGCGTCGTGCTTACTTTGGCGATTTCTGCCGCAGCGCACGGCGGCATTGTTCTCCGGCAGAGCGTCACGATCGACTTCCGCGACGCGCGAGACGCCTCTGCCACAGCGACGTGGACACAACCCGAGCGGCTAGGAATCCCCGGGCGGTTAGGAATTACCGATGAGGGGCTCGGCTGGGAGGGTGATCCTGCTTCGCGTTACGATTCTACGGTACGTACCAAGCCGATCGCGCTCGGATACAACTGGCGGCCGCCTCAGCAAGCGGGCGTGACGGTCACAATCGAAGCCGATCGGCGTGAGTTTACGATCAACAGCGGCCAGCAGAGTAGCCCCTATCAAGGGCAGGTCTACGTGAGGTATTCGCCCGACCTCAAGCATTGGTCGACTTGGCACGTCGCCAAGACGCGAGCGAGCGACGATCGCGACGCGGCGATTTTCGCAGCGTCGGTAAGTGTGCCGCGAAGCGTACGGGAGCCCTATGCCGACCTGCTGCGAAAATTCTCTGAGCGTGACGATGTGCCCGCCGCTTGGGACGAGGAGGCGGCAGTTCGTTGGATCGTCGGCCGCGATCCTAAGTACTTCGCCAAGCAACTGCCGCTGGTTGGCTACGTGCAGGTCATGTACGAAGGCAACTTTAATGGCGACCGCCGATTGCGCTCGATGCATCTGTCCATCGGGTATGCGATGAGTGGCATGGTGCAGGTCGCCGCGGGTCGAGAAGCGATCGGTCCCGAATACGATCGCCACTGGGAGTACGTCGCCGATGGCGTAGAAGCCAAGGGGATTATCAATCCAGAGCCTTGAACGACACGCTGGCAGGTTCAGTAAACGCCGCGATGTGACCGCTATGGCTTCCTTGGCCTTAAAGTCAGCCACTAAACTCATGAGCGATAGAAGGTCGGGCGTCGCTCTTCACTCGGCATAACGTTCGCCCTTTCACGCTCGGCAACGCGCCCGCCGGTCGCCCCGCCTCATTTTCGGGATATACTTGGCGTAGCGTCGCATGCTCTGGCCCCTGAATCCCGATCCCTCAATCCTGGCCCCTCTCCCATGTCCGATACACGCAATGCACAGTTGATCGCTTGGCTAGAAGATCAGGGCCACTCGGCCGAGGAGATTGAACGCATCGTCGACAAGGTGGCCGAGTACGACGAGAAGACGGTGCACGAATCGGTCTTCGATTCGATCGACTCGGGCACGATCGACCTGGCGGCGATCGTTCGCGAGGCGCTAGAGCGAGAGAACCAGTAGCCGGCGAGAATTGACCACGGATATCACGGACATCGCGGATAGAAAACGGCGGTCGATCTGCGAAATCCGTGCTATCCGTGGTCAACAACGGGCGATTTGCCCTCTTGCGTTGTTGGCAACGCTATTCAACCCAACGCGATGCGCCGGAGATGCTGAGCGTCTGCCGGTTTTGGACGAAGGCGACAATGCTCGTGGGGGCTTCGCCAGGCGATTGATTCGCGGGCCAGTCGAGCGTGACTTCGCCGACGGAGTCGCTGAGCGGTTCACGCCGAAGCGTTCGCACAACGCCGACATGAGCTAGCTGCTCGCCCCGGTTCTCGCCACGCGGCACAAAGGTGGCCGGTGCGTCGGCTACGAGGCAGACGACGAGTTCGTCGCTCCGCTGCGCGCCCGCCACGGCATAGCGGACTTGCCAGCTTTTGTCCGTTTGCGGCGCCACGTCGAGCACGACCGTCGCAGTCGGCTTGGCGTCGATCGCTTCGCGAATC
>JBCDCL010000124.1:0-7669 GCA_039182175.1 Planctomycetota bacterium | reverse complement strand
GTGCTGCGGCGACGCTGGTCGCTGACGCCGGCTTTTCAACGCTGCCGGAGCTTGTCGAGCATGCCAAGCTTTTCGAATACCCAGTAACTCTCGGGCATGAGCGATTCGCCAACGTGCTCACGCGGAAGTTTGGCTCGTTCGACCAGCAGCGTTGAAAAGCCGGCGTCAGCGACCAGCGTCGCCGCAGCACAGCCGGCAGGACCGGCGCCAAGCACGATACAGTCGTAGGTGTCTTTCATTGTCATTAAGCAGAAGACTCCTCAGCACGAACGATCTCGAGCAGCTGAATGGTCGGCCTTTCGTTGAGCAAGATTTTGAGCCGATCTTCCGAAGACCGTCTCGTCGCCCAGTTGTTTCGCAATTGCGGAGCCGGGCGTGACTTGCCAGAACGAAATCAGTTCTACTTCTCGCAGCAAACCGTGACGGATCAAGACGCGTCCTAGCGGCGATTGTTGAGCCCGAATCTCATCGCGGACATCCGCGGGTAGGTCGGCTAACCAAATCCGCACTAGTCCGTATTGTACGACCGCCCCGTCCGAGTGACGAGTTAATACGATTTCGCGAGCGTAGGACGATTCGTCCGACCGCTCTTGCAAGACATGCACGTCAACTAGCGAACTGTGAAAGGCTTCGAGCGTGACCGTCATATGCCCGGTGTGAGCCAACAGCACGCGGTAGGCGTCGGGCAGTTGCTCGGGCAGGACAGACTCAAACTCGCCTAGCTCGGCCATTGAGTAGCCAAATTGCTCGGCCAGGCGGGTTACGCTGCCGATAAACAGATCGGCTGGCGTGGCAGAAGGCGACCCTGACGGCGGTGGAGACAGCGGTGGGTCGACGCCTTGGGAACTCATTGCGATTGCATCAGAGTTGTGCGTTGGCAGCTGCGTCGAGCTTTGCCATTTCGACCAGTTGCGGCGTCGCTTCCGCGGGACGTTCGAGCACCGAGTCGATCAGGTAGTAGGCCAGCCGCCTTAGCTTGTCGGTTGGCAGATCGTCGGCAATTGCTTCCGCCCGATCTTGATGCTTATCGACTAACTGATTCGCAGCCCGGAAGACGCCCGCTTGCTCGTACAGCTGGCGTACTCGTTCGACGGCATTGCTGGGCGGATCGGCGATGAGCGATAGCAATTCGTCTCGATCTTCGCCGGTGAGCTTCTCAAGCGCTAAGGCCAATAGCAGTGTCGGCCGACCGCCGAGTACATCGCCACCGACATCGAGCTTATTGTCATCGTCACCTCGCCAGTCTTTGAGGTCGTTCAAGATCTGGAAAGCAATCCCGAGGTGTTTGCTGAACTCGTGGACAGGTTCCGCCAGCTCCGTCGCATCACAGGCTAGCCGAATACCTCCGTACAACGCGGCTTCGAAGGCGGGCGAAGTCTTGAGGGCATAGATCTTAAGGGCATCGAGCGGCGTGAGGCTCTTGTTTCGCCTGTCTCGCCAGAGAAGTTCCGCTCCCTGGCCTTCAGTGAGTCGAGTATGCGACAGCGAGAGCTTGTGCAAGATGTCTGCGGCTGCCTCGGGACCGATGGCTGCGGCATCTCGGGCTACCATTTGATAGCCGAGGCCGATCAAATAGTCGCCGACGTTGATCGCGGTCGCGACACCATGCTCGCGGTGTACGGTTTGGGCGCCGTAACGATACGCGTCATCGTCTTGGATGTCGTCGTGAACGAGCGATGCCTTGTGGAAAGTCTCGATTGACAATGCCACTCGGCGTACCGCATCGGGCAGCGACTCAACGCATTTGGCGCCGCCAGCTTGCGTTGCCTTGCCATCGCTGGCCGCATCGTAGGCAGCCAAAGTGATGAATGGCCGGGCGTATTTGCCTCCGCGAGCGAGGAAGTCGTAGGCGATTTGCTCGGTCTTGGCGATCGGATCGACGCCTGCTCCATCTTCCGCTTCGCCGAGCGGCACACTACCGCGACGACGAGGGAGTAGCCGATCGATCTCGCCCGTATCGAACATCTGCTTAGCGCCACGCAGCAAGTGCAAGTAGGTCTGCGTCGACTCTACCGGCGTACGTTGCTGGACGTGGATCATGTCGCTGACCCACTCCTCATCGACCGACGTGTTTCGGCAATCGCTAGAAAGCAGCGGCACCGCCATGCAGGGGACGCCTGCAATCAAAACCTTGTCGATCGCCTTTTCAAGCACGTTCAGGCAAGCGACGCCAACGATCGCATCGATGTAACCACTGACGATGATCTTCATCACGATCGGCGAGCCTTCAGCGACCAGGACTTTGTAGCCCATGTCTTCGGCAACGGTGCGAAAATCGGCAATGCTGCACGCGCCGCACCGGCGGCAGTCGAGGCCAAACTCGTCGTAGTCGGCTGGGCAGCCTTCGGCATGCTTGAGGCAGTGCGGCAAGAGCAGCAATCGTCGCTCCGGCGGCACGGCAGCAACCTGGTCTCGCCAGAATTCTGATGCAAGGACGACCATCATCCAGCCGAGCAGACCCTCGGGCTGGTTTGCCTCAACAAGTGTTTGCCGCGCGATCCGCTCCATCTCTTGCTTGTCGAGCGGATGCGACTTGTCGAGCTTGGCAGCGACCGCGGCACATCGGTCACGCAACGTCTCACGCAATTCGCGTGTCTCGGGAACCTGCTTTAGATGGCTCGTCGAACGCCGTTTGCGGCGAGGCTTCCGGTCGCTGGCGCCATTTACTTCTGACTTCGAAGCGGTAGCTCCGGCATTTGACGATCCGTTGAGCACACCCTCGTCGGCAGGGTTGGTTGGCCCGTTGGTTGTCGACGATGAAGAAGGCAAGCTGGTCACACGCATGCTCGGCAGGAAGCGGATCTTAGAGCAGTTCGGCAGTTAGGTTGAGCCGATGCACACGAGCTGACGACACGCTCTGCGGACCGACTTCACGCCGATCCGCCTTAAGCAGGTGCTGCCGCGGTGGCGACTTCTGATGCTCTATCGTCGCCCCATTGTCGCTTCGATGCAACACGTTGTTCAACTGCCGCCCCCAACACGCTGACCGCGAAGGATTTCGGATAGAGCCGCTCGTGGTACCAAAGTTTCGCAAAATATAAGCCTATCGGGGCGGGCTCTGATAGCTTTTCCTCTTTCACGGCATCCACGAGCCAGTGCAAGCCGCTCTCTGCGGAGCGACAAATTGACGCATCAAACTCGCGCCACTCTAGCAGTGCCTCGACGGCGACCGCGGTCTCTTCGACGCTGAGAGTTACTTCGGCTGCGGAATCGTGGGGATCGCTACCCCAACCGCCGCTCGCATGTTGTTGTCGTGTAAGGAATTGTAGAGCCGCAGGCGCCATCGACGAGTCGCGTCCCTCGACTGCCGAAAGCGCCATCAACACGCGAGCCGTACCAAAAATCGGGTTGGTCTGATTAGTGCGAGTTTCATTGCCAAACCACAGAGGATTCCAGCTGCCATCCTCAGACTGCTGGTGCGACAGATAATCGAGACCTGCGGTGATTGCGTGGTCGATCTGTCGGTCCAAATCGGCGGTGGTCAACCCGGCCCTGGAAGGCAGATCAGTATCGGCAGTCCACCAACCTCGCGTTGTTCGCCACGCGTGTAGTGCTCGTAACACATGAGCAGACAGGTCGGTCGCGCTCCGGTCGAAGCGCAGCTTGCCCCAGCCACGACAGAACGTCGGCCAACCGCCGTCTCGATTTTGCAAATCGAGCAACCAACGCACTCCGCGGCCAACCGCCACGGCAATCCGCGATCGTTCGCTTGCCGACGCACGTGGCCAGTAACCGTGCAAGGCAAGCAACGCACCGGAGGTATCGTCGGCATCGGGCACGCCGCCGGAGAGATTGGTCCACGCCCAACCCCCCGGCTCGGCGCCGGTGAACGGATGTGGTTTGGTGTGCTGGCACGCCAATAACCAATCGAGCGGGAAGTCGTCTACATTGTGACGGTGACCACTGTGAGGGCGTCCGTTGGACTCGGCCGGAACCGGCTCGCTCGCTCGTTGGCTGTTGGTCCCCTTGCTGAGTGCGTTGACAGCGAGCGTCGTATTCCAGGTCGCCAGATTGGTATCGATCGGCCAACTGCCATCGGAGCGTACCGACGCTAGCAGGAATTCAACGCCTCGTCGCACGACCCGATGATCGGCACGGCCAGTCGAGGCGAGCGCCATTACCACGAAGCTGGTCAGCGGCGTTGCTTCTAGGAAGCCGCCGCTATCGGGCTGCATTCGCTTTACTAAATCTAGGCACCAATTCGTGACGAACTTCCGCATCGTCCGCGCGATGGGATTCGACGACGGGCGGTGGTGGTGCTTGGCAAGTCCGATCGCGACGAGCGCGGGGATGGCGTAGCTCACCACCGGCATGCCTAGGCGATGGAACCATTTGCGAGGCATGGCGGCTAGCTCGAAAGGAAGCGTTGGCACCTGCTTCCACGAGACAACGCCTGCCAACGCACAGTTGGCCAGGATGGGCGCCGCGAAGGTTTTGTCTTTGCCGTACCGCTTCTTTAGACCAGCGACGCCGCCCTGGGCGCGGATGTACTGCTCTGCACGCGGTTCTAGGTCGGCAAACTTCGCAGGCACGCCGGTCACGCGAAAAGCCGACAGCACGAGAAGCGTCGTTGCCAAATTTGATTGGCTGCGGTCGGTGTCGCCCCAGCCGCCATCTTCGTTTTGCTGCGCCGCTAACCAACGTACCGAATTGCAGATCAATTCGCTAAGGTCAGCCTGGTACGCCATGTTCCAGCGATCGGTGGCGTCTTCGGCGGCTTGATCTTGGCCCGTGAGGCTTAAAGAAGTCGCGTGCTGCTCGGCAATTGCTAGGGCGGAAATCGCGGTCGCCGTGGAGAGTGCGGAACTCGACAATTCGCCGACCCAATAACCCTGGGCATTGCGTTCGCTGAGCAAGTCGTTGCGGGCGGCATGCCACGCATCGAGTAGTTGGTCAGTCTCGACCTGCGATACGGCGACTGGCGAACGCTTGCCGTAGAGCGGATTCAGCCTGCCGTGCAAGCCGGCGCGTACCGAAGACGTACTGTTTGGTGGGGACATCGAGCCGATTGGCTCCGGGGTGGGAAACGCCAGCAGCATGTCGTGCGGCGGAGGTCCGATTTTAGGCGCGGGCTTTGGGCATGTCGAGCAGGATTGCTATCAGTTCGCGGTAAAGTGAACCGCTCATGCGGGTTACGTCGCCGGTATTGCGGGCGCCACGCTTACTGGTGCGGATTGGCGGTGCTTAGATCGCCTAGCCAGCGGTTGGCGACTGCCTGGCTCTGCTGGCCGCCTCTGCTGGTATTCCTACGCACAGTCTATAGTGAGGCAAATTGGTCACTGACCACAAACCGTCTTTGCCGCGTCTCGCAGTTTGCCATGTATGTCCGCTTTGCTCGCCGCCTGCTAACCGAAACCGACAAGCGTTCGCTTTGGAAGCTAGCGTGGAATTTCGGCTTCAAAGGCGCCCGTGCGATTCAGCATCACAAACGCCGCCTGAGCCAGGGAGAATTCTTCCCGCCGTTCCTCTACATCTCGATCATCAACAGCTGCAATCTCCGCTGCCAAGGCTGCTGGGTCGACGTCGCCGCTAAGCAAGAAAAGATCGAAGTCGACGCCCTGAGTCGGGTGATTCGCGAAGCAAACGAGCAAGGGAACTATTTCTTTGGAATTGTAGGCGGCGAGCCTTTTATGCATCGCGACGTGCTCGAGATTTTCCGGCGCCATCCCGATTGCTACTTCCAGGTCTTTACCAACGGTCACTTCATCACCGACGAGGTGTCGAAAGAGCTTCGGCGATGCGGCAACGTCACGCCGCTCATTAGCGTTGAAGGAACGGAGATCGTCAGCGATCAGCGACGCGGCGGCGACGGCGTGCTGAACAAAACGATGCAGGGCATCCGCAACTGCGTAGCGAATAAGGTCTTCACCGGGGTTTGTACCAGTGTTTGCCGGACCAATCTCGACGACTTGGTTAACGAAGCGTGGGTCGACCGGTTAATCGAACTTGGCGCCATGTATATGTGGTACCACACCTACCGTCCGATGGGGCCCGAAGCGAGTCCCGAGCTTGCACTGACTCCCGAGGAGCAACTGCGTGTCCGCAAGTTCGTCGTCGAAATGAGGTGCAAGAAGCCAATCGGCATCGTCGATGCCTACTACGACCACGATGGTAAAGCGTTGTGCCCCGCCGCCACCGGTTTCACCCACCACATCAGTCCGTGGGGGGCGATCGAGCCGTGCCCCATTGTGCAGTTTGCCAAAGAATCGATCTACGACGAGCGGCCGCTTGCGGAGACAATCGGGCAGTCTGAATTCCTACGTGATTTCCGGCAGCTTGCCGCATCAAGTACGCGAGGCTGCATCGTGCTCGAACGACCTGATTTGTTGCACGAGCTGACCGTAATGCACAACGCTCCCGACACGACTGCCCGGCAGACGGCCGCTGCGGAGCTGCGTGCGATGACGCCACGGCCATCGCAACACAATCCGGCCAATCGCGTTCCGGAGAAGAGCTGGGCCTACCGGATTGCCAAGCGACTGTTCTTCAATGATTTCGGCGCCTACGACGCGCCAGCTAATCCGCTCGAACGACACCAGCGCGGCGTCGCGACGCAAACTGTACCAGCCGACGGTTGATGGCTGATCGTGCCGAGTGGCTTATCCGGCACAAGAAAGCCCCATTGGTCAACGACGCGGCGTAGAGTCTCGGTCGCTGCGGGGTGATAGCAGCGGCCGCCTGCCCTTGGTGCTTCTACGCCACGTCGTCCTAAGGGGCTATTTCGCGTGCGGGAACTTCGGACGCCCTGCTTGCATGCGTGACCCGGGATCAGTCTCTGACGTTAGGCCACAGATGGGTCAAAAGTAGTCTTCGGCTCCCCCATTAGGGGGAGTTCATGTGGTTTGCCGAGAGTTGCCGTCGCAAATACTGAGATAGTGCCAACTTATTGGCACTATCAAGGCCGGGCATCGATGAAGCCGGCCGCCACGCAAAGCCTGACGAGCTCTGCCACTGAGTTGACGCCGGTCGTCTGGTAGACGCGGCTACGACGTGCTTCGACGGTTCGAACGCAGACCTCAAGTCGGCGAGCAATCTGCTTGTTTGGCGTCCCTTGCAGCACCATTTCGAGCACTTGGCGTTCGCTGTCGGAAAGCTCTGCCAGGCGTCGTTTTGCCTCGGTTACGCTCGCATCTCGTTCGCGTCGCCTTTTGTCTTCGTCCAACGCTTCGTTAACAGCGTCCCGAATCGTATGGTCGGCACAGGGCTTATCGAGCACCGCCGTTGCGCCATTCCGCATGGCCGCCACGGTGAATGGCGTTGTTGCGAAGGCGGTGACCATGATCGTTGGCAGCTCGACGCCAGTGCTCTTTAGACGCCTAAGCAACTCGCTCCCGGGCATGCCAGGCAGTCGCTCATCAACAAGTAGGCATGCGGGCCCATTCGGTTTGAAGCTGCTCAAAAACTCCTCGGCAGAGCCGAACGAGCGAACCTTCAAACCCGCGGGCGTCAGGAGTTCAGAAAGGGCATCGCGTGTATCGAGATCGTCTTCGACAACAAACACGGTTTGCGTCGTCACGGACTCGGAAGGAGTCGGGAAGGTTGCCGTCATCATCTCTAACCTCTGCTGTTCTACTGTTCCGTCTTCGCTGAGGACACCGAGGCGACTACTTGTGTGGTTACTTCTAAGCACTCAGCGTGCCGTTGTGCCATCTGTCTGGGATGTATCCGC
>JBCDCL010000123.1:0-7677 GCA_039182175.1 Planctomycetota bacterium | reverse complement strand
TATGAGATCCGCCATCAGTCGGTCAGCATCAGCGAGCTGGCGAATCGCCAAGATAGTTTTCCACCACTAGGGCGATGGCTCTTAGGCATTTGGCTAGCGGTGGGCGGCGACGCCTCGGCACGCTGGTTTTCGCTCGTTACCGGCTTGCTAGGCGTGGTGGCGATCGGCCTGCTCGGTCGCTGCGTAGGCGGCGATCGAATCGGGGTCCTTGCCGCGTGGTTGGCCGCGATTTCCGCCAACCACCTGCTGTACAGTCAACAAGCGCGGCTCTACGGCCTTTATCTTTTATTCGCCACCGCGTTGATGATCGCCGCCTGGCGGCTACGCACGCGCGACCGCTGGTCAGACTGGCTCTGGTTTGCCGTGGCCGCTTGGCTGACTCTGGCGACGCACTACTATGCAGCGCTCTTGATCGCCCTGTTGTTCGTATTGCTATTCGCCGAACTATCGTGGCCGAACCGGCGACGAGCGATGGTTGCAGCGGGGATGTTCGCCATTGCCTGCTTGCCGCTCGCCTACTGCTTGAAGGTCGACCTTGGTCGAACGAAGTACGATTACCTGACGGCAAGCTTCGACTTCTCCGCGTGGGCGTACACCTACCTGACGCTCGTGTCGGGCTTTACGCTCGGCCCTCCGATGAGTGCACTGCGTGAACTTTCAGCGGCCGACGGCATCCGCGCGCTCGCGCCATGGGCGATCGCAATCTGCCTCGCGGTGGGCGTACTTGCTTGGTCGTGTATCCAACGTCTGGCTTGGCGGGATTCGCTGTGGCTATTCACGCTGCTAATCGCTCCACCGGCGATGGCGGCCGCCGCTGCGGTTGTGTCGCCCACAGGCTACACGTCGCGTTACCTGGTGTGGATACTGGCGCCGCTGCTGGTGATCATGGCTGCCGGCATGGATCGCTGGCGGGGTCGACCGGTTGTACTCATCGCAGCCATCGGCTTCGTGGCGATAAGTTTACTGGCCATCGGCAATCGGCGTCTCGATCCTGATTACCGCGTCTACCACTTCGACCATGTCAAGCAATTGATGATCGAAGAGGGGCCGGCCGACCCGGTGCTGGCCCTGCCGCGGTACTTTGCCGAAGCGGCCGAATATCACCTGGCCGTCGATACTGGCACGCAAACGCGGCCAGTCTTTTTGGCGACCGACAAACCGGGCGAGGAGCAAAACTGGGACGAAGTCTTACCACAACTCCTGGCGGCCATTGGCGAGTCGTCCGAATACTGGATCGTGACGCAAAGCTTCCCACCCGATGATGCACGTCGCGACTTACGCGATGAGCTTGTCGATCGGCTCGCCGGAAAGCATGTTGAGCGCGTCACTTGGACGATCGACGTCTATCGCGCTCCGACAGCACGCCTTCGGCAAGTCGTCGCGAGCATCGATGAGACGCCGGACGAATAAGGCGGCGTAAGACTACGAAGCCTGTTGCTCCAGAGGTTCGCCGCTGCAATCGGGCGAAGGCTTCGTGCAGGCGTCGCAGATCGAGTTGCCGTCGGAGTCCTTGAAGCCGGCAAGTCCGCCGCAGGAGCCTTTGATCCGGCGATTGGAGACGATTACGCCGATGGCCATGCCGAAGAGGGCCACGATAAAGGCGCCGAGCGTAATCAAGAAGACTTGCATTGTGGAACTCGCTTGAAGCGGAATTCGTGTTGGCCTGGCGATTACCAAGCCGAAGTTTGCGATTCGACCGGGCCGTTGTCGGTGCGTTCAATCATCAAGGCGGCGATGCCTCGCTCCTCTGCCCAATCATAGCCACGCTGGCGGCCCATCACTAACAAGGCGGTCGCCTGGGCGTCAGCTTCCATGCAGGTAGAGGCTCGGACGGAGACGGTCGCCAGGTTGTGCGTCACCGGCCGGCCCGTGGTCGGGTCGATCGTGTGGGAGTAGCGGACGTCATCGTCCTCGAAGAAGTTGCGATAGTCGCCCGAAGTGGCGAGCGCTTCGCCGGCGAGTTCCACCACGGTTTGCAACGACCGGGCGGACGCCTGCGGTTTTTCGATTCCGATACGCCAAGGCGAGCCGTCCGCCTTGCTTCCGCGGGTGGCGACTTCGCCGCCGATCTCGACCATATAATTCTCGACGCCATTGTCCGACAACAGCTGACCAATCGCGTCTGACCCGTAGCCTTTGGCCACCGCCGAGAGGTCGACATAGACCTGCGGATCGGTCTTGCGAAGGGCCGGTGGTGAGAGCCGGGCTTCTACCTTGGTGTAGTCAACAAGCTTGGCCGCGTCCTCGATCCCTTCATCCGTCGGCGGCTCCGTAAGACGCCCGTCGGGCCCAAAACCCCAGAGGTTGACAGCCGGGCCTACCGTGGGATCGAAGGCGCCGTTGGTCTCGGCGGCGATCTCTAGTGCGTAGGCCACAACTTTGGCGGTCTCTTCCGAGACCGCGAACCAGTCATCGCCCGAGTGACGATTGAACCGCGACAACTCCGACTCGGGATCGTAGGTCGACATCCGCTCGTTGATCTCGGCGAGACGTCGATCGACGTAAGACTGCAGGATTTCTGCGTTGGGGCAACAAGTCGCGGCGCCGTAACGCACCGTGTACTGGGTGCCCATCGTCGGGCCTGTGAAGGCCTCGACCGATTCACCAGCGGTCGGCTCAGACAGCTTGACCGAAGTGCAGCCGATCGACACGGCCAAGGCGATTCCAAGCACGCTACCGAGCGTCCAGGCGCCGACGAACGCTCGTCGATCTTGTCGCTGGACGCATGGCATCGGATCACCCACCAAAGTCGTCGTAGGCGATATTCTCTTGTTCGACGCCGAGATTTTCGAGCATTGTGAACACCGCGGCGTTCATCATTGGCGGGCCGCAGATGTAGTACTCGATGTCTTCGGGCGCGGGATGCTCTTTCAGATAGTTGTCGAGCAGCACTTGGTGAATGAAGCCCGTGTAGCCATCCCAATTGTCCTCGGGCATTGGCTCGGAGAGTGCGATGTTGAACTGGAAGTTCGGGAACTCCTTCTCGATCTCGCGGAAGTGATCGATGTAGAACAACTCTCGCAAGCTACGGCCGCCGTACCAGTACGAGACCTTGCGGCCCGTCTTGAGATTTTTGAACAGCTCGAAGATGTGGCTCCGCAGCGGCGCCATGCCGGCGCCACCGCCGATGTAAACCATCTCGGCGTCGGTCTCTTTGATGAAGAACTCACCATAGGGGCCGGAGATCGTAACCTTGTCTCCCGGCTTCAGGTTGAAGATGTAGCTCGACATCTTTCCAGGCGGCACGTCGGGCAGTCGCGGCGGCGGGCTAGCGACGCGGACGTTGAGCATGATGATGCCCTTTTCGCCCGGGTAGTTGGCCATGGAGTAAGCACGGACGACCGGCTCATCGACCTTCGACACAAATCGCCAAACGTCGTACTTGTCCCAGTCCTCACGGTACTCTTCTTCGATGTCGAAGTCTTTGTAATCGGCGACGTGGGGCGGGGCTTCGATCTGGATGTAGCCACCTGCCTTGAAGTCGACGTCTTCGCCTTCGGGCAGCTTGAGCACCAGTTCTTTGATGAAGGTGGCGACGTTGTGATTCGAGATTACTTCGCATTCCCACTTCTTCGTATCGAACGCCTCGGGCGGAACCTCGACCTTCATGTCTTGCTTGACCGCTACTTGGCAAGAGAGGCGGCAGCCTTCGCGAGCTTCCTTCTTGTTGATGTGCGACTTCTCGGTTTCCAGAATATCGCCGCCTCCTTCGTGCACCTTGACGATGCACTGGGCACAGGTGCCGCCACCGCCGCACGCACTCGATACGAACACACCCTCATCGGCGAGTGCGTTCAGCAGCTTGCCGCCGGCGGGGATGGTGATTGTTTTTTGATCGTTGATTACGACTTTCACGTCGCCGCTCGGCACGAGTTGCCACTTGGCGACCATGATGATGGCGACCAACGCAAGAACGATTGCAGTGAACAGAAGAATGCCGAAGACGACCGTAATCATAGAAAACTCTCAACAATTACCGATTTGTCAGATCACAAAACGACGCCCGCGCGGGCAGCAGCTGCCGACGACCCTACATGCCACCAAACGACATAAACGCCAGAGCCATCAGCCCCACCGTCATAAAAGTGATGCCAAGGCCTTTGAGTCCATCTGGGACATCGCTGTACTTCATCTTTTCGCGGATGCCCGCGAGGGCTGCGATCGCAAGCGCCCAGCCCACTCCTGAGCCGAAGCCAAAGGTGCAGCTCTCTACGAAATTGTAGTCCCGTTCGACCATAAACAAGGACCCGCCCAAAATTGCACAGTTCACCGTAATCAGCGGCAGGAAGATGCCCAGGCTGTTGTAGAGGGCAGGAAAGTAGCGATCGAGCGTCATCTCGAGAATTTGCACCATCGCCGCGATCGTGCCGATGTAGCTAATCAAACCGAGGAACAAGAAGTCACTCTCGACCGTAATGCCGAGCGACGCCGACGTGCTTTCGCCAAGCAATCGGTACAGGGCGCCCTCTTTGAGCAGGTATTGGTAAATCAGATTATTGGCCGGGATCGTCAGCGTCATGATCGCAATCACCGCCACGCCAAGGCCGAGAGCGGTTTTGACGTTTTTCGACACCGCGAGAAACGTACACATGCCCAAGAAGAAGGCGAGCGCTAGGTTCTCGACGAAGACGGCCGTCAGAAAGATGTCGATGTGGTGTTGCATGACTGGGACTCGTGTCGCTGGCGATAGGCGGCGGCTGGAGGAAGTAACTTGGTGGGGCGATCGTCTGCTTCGTTTACTCGGCTTCGACTTGCTCAGGCTTCCAGGTACGGACAGCCCAAATAAAGCCGCCGATCAGGAAGAACGCACTGGGCGGCAGCAGCATCAAGCCGTTGGGCTCGTACCAGCCGCCGTCGGAAACCTTGGGCATGATCGTAATACCGAAGAGCGATCCGCTGCCGAAGAACTCGCGAAACACGCCAACGAAGATCAAGATCAGCCCGTAACCCAAAGCATTGCCAACGCCATCGATAAAGCTAATCGCAGGCGGGTTCTTCATTGCGAACGCTTCGGCACGGCCCATCACGATGCAGTTGGTGATGATCAGGCCGACGAAGACGCTCATCGTCTTGCTGGCTTCAAACGCATAGGCCTGCAAAAACTGGTCGACGACAATCACCAGCGACGCAATGATCGTCATCTGCACGATGATGCGGATGCTGCTGGGAATGAAATCGCGGACCAAGCTCACCGAGAAATTTGACATCGCGGTAACGAACACCACTGCGATCGCCATGATCACGGAGGTCTCTAACTTGGTCGTAACCGCCAAGGCGGAGCAGATGCCAAGCACTTGCAAGGCAATGGGGTTGTTGTTGAACAGGGGGTCCAACAACACGTCTTTTGGTTTGGGTGCGGCCATGACGTTGACTCAGAACGTTGAAGCGGTTGGTTGCGGAGTTGTTGCTTAGCGAGCACTAACGGACGCGAGCACTGGCTTTGGCTTGTCGGCACTCTTGCGCGCCTCTTGTGCCGGCGATTCTTGCGACTTGATGAACGGCCCAAAGCCGTTTTCGCCGAGCCAGTACTCGACGATGCCATCCACTCCGTTGGAGGTGATGGTGGCGCCCGACAGCCCATCGACTTGGTACTCGTTCGAGGCGGTTCCCTTGATGACGTCGAGTTCGACGTCACCCTCTTCGCCGTACACTTTCTTTCCCTGCCAGGAGTCTTTCCACTTCTGGTTGTCGACTTCGCCGCCTAGGCCGGGTGTCTCGGCATGCTTGTAGAACGTAATGCCACGGACCGTCTGCCCATCGGCTTGTAGTGCCAAGAAGCCTTGCAGCGTTGACCACAGCCCTTTGCCCTCAACGGGAAAGATGTAGCCTTGGAGCGACTCGTCTTCCTCGGAGACGATCTTGTAGACCGTCAACACTTCGGGCCGTTCGCGGACTCCCATCAAGGCGTCGGCCGGCTCGACCGGCACCATGTTCTCGCTACCTTCGGCAGCGGCGTCTTCCGAGACGACTTCGCCCGTGGCAAGGTCGACAGGAATCTCGCGAATGTTCTTCTCGTAGACCTCGTCAATCACCTTCGCCTTGGCCGACTTCTCGACTAGGCCGGCGGCAAGCAAGACGTTTTTCTTCTTGTCCAGCCGCTGGTTGGCTTCTTGCTGGCTCTCTAGCACAACAGCAGCGCCAGAAACGAGCAGCGAGCAAGCGACACATAGAATGGTGGCGACCAAAAAGGTGCCTAGCAGGCTATCACGCGACATAGCGGGCGGCTCTCCTCGTTACATTGGCTTGAATCACGGCGTAGTCGATCAGCGGCGCCATTACGTTGCCGAACAAAATCGCCAGCATAATGCCTTCGGGATAAGCAGGGTTAATCACGCGAATCAGCACGGTGATGACGCCGATCAAACCGCCGTACCACCATTTGCCCGTCTCGGTCATCGAAGCAGAGACAGGGTCGGTCGCCATAAAGACGGCGCCGAATGCCAGCCCGCCGATCACCAAATGCCACGTGGGCGAAATGTAGGTCATCGGGTTGTCGGTCAAATCGCGGAAGGCGTAGAGCACGGCCGCCATTCCGATGGCGCCAAGAATCACGCCCGACATGATTCGCCAGGAGCCAATGCCAGTGGCGATCAACAAGCCGGCGCCAAGCAGACAGGCCAAGGCCGACGTCGATCCCATCGAGCCGGGAATCCAGCCCATGAAGCAGTCGAACCAACTGTAAGAAATCGTTGTTGCTTCGGGTGGCAGGGTGCCGACTGCTGCGGTGCCCATGCTGGTCAGAATGGTGGCGCCACTGTAGCCGTCGATGCCCTCGGCTTTGTTGACGGCGACCCAGATGCCATTGACGGCGCCGCCCATGTCGACCCATTCGCCCGATTGGTACTTGGGGTAGGCGAAGTATAGGAAGGCACGCGACGTCAGAGCGACGTTAAGGAAGTTCTTACCCGTGCCGCCAAAGATCTCTTTCGCGAAAATCACGCCAAACGCGATACCAAGAGCGACTTGCCAGAGTGGCGTCGTTGGCGAAAGCGTCAGCGGAAAGAGCGCGCCGGTGACGAGGAATCCTTCATTGATCTCATGCCCCCGCACCGAGGCGAACAGCGCCTCGATGTTGCCGCCAACGGCCATCGTGACGATGTAGATCGGCAAGAAGAACAACGCTCCGTACACTAGGTTCGACACCATGCTGTCCGGATTGTGCTCCAGACCGAGAGCTTGCATGTAAGTTTCGCGGTTGTCCAACGCACCCAGGCCAAGCCCGGTGATCGAACCCTTGAAGGGTTCGGCACCAAATTCGGCAATTGCACGGTTGGCTTGATAGCCGGTGTTCCACAACGCCATGAAGAAACAGGGCGCTAGGGCGATGACCACCATGATCATCATCCGCTTCATGTCCAGGCTATCGCGGATATGCGACGCGGCCTTCGTGACATGCCCCGGCGTGTAGAGGAACGTGTCGATGGCTTCGTATAGGGGATACAGCTTCTCGAGCTGCCCACCTTCGGTGAACAGCGGCTCGACCTTGTCGAGTTGGTTGCGAAGAAATTTCATAGGCTTCGTAAGATAGAAAACTGGTGGAGAACGTGGGCAGCGATGCTCGGGTCGCGTGTCGCTTACCCTTCGGCCTCAATCGTGGAGAGGCTTTCTCGTAGCATCGGTCCGTAGTCGTTCTTGCCGGGGCAAACAAAGGTGCACAGGCCGAGGTCTTCCTCGTCG
>JBCDCL010000122.1:0-7679 GCA_039182175.1 Planctomycetota bacterium | reverse complement strand
GTTTAGCGGACCTTCGTCTGACTCTTGGGCGATGAGTTGCGAAGTCGCCGTCAACAGAAGGGAAACTGCCAAGACGCTAAGGCGCCAAGAGGGCGGGCAGAGCAAGAAGTTTCTTAGGCTCCTTGCCGAATCGGCGATTCTCACACTCGTCATCCAACCAACTCACGCAAGTGGAAGTGGAACTTGCCGAGCTTGCCGCCGTAGTTACCGGCGCCGATAGCGGGGATGCCTTCGCCGGCGGCGGCGTGGAGGGCACGGGTGGTGGCGCCGGCGACGGCTGTTTCGTCGACGCCATTGAAGACAATCTCATACACACAGTGGGCATCGGGAGACAACTCGGTTTCCACACGGCCACCTTCGCCGGACAAGCCACGTAGGGTGGGGCAGAAGGCGTCGTTCGTTGAAGCAACGAGGCCCTTGTAGCGACTACCCACTTTGCTGCCGCTGCGGACCACGCCACCAGGAAAGGGTGTGATGATGTTTGGCACGTCTGCCAGGGCGTCGACGACACGCCGGGCGGCAGCCAACGCAACCGTTTGCGATTCGCCCTGCAAGATGATGTTGCCGCCGGCGACGCCTTTGGCGACGCCCATTTGCTCCTCGACCAGAAACTCGCCGTCCATGACCGGCACTCGCCAGTAGCGGCGGCCGGCGATGACTTTGCTCTTCTGAAAACCATCGCCGAAATAGCGGAGATTCTTGCCGAGCGGATGCTGCTCATCGGCATTGGGCAAGCCGTTGTATACCGCGGTCGTCGGGCAGGTCATCACGCACTGGCCTACCCGCGTTGCGGCGGCCTTGGCGACTGCCTCGCCGGAGAAGCCAAATGCCAGGACGGCAGCGCCCGCACGGCCGTCGGGCGTTTCCTCGCCGCTAAGTCGGCGTTCGACAGCAATCTCTGCATCGCAACTGATGACGCTCGAGCCGTAGCCGCACAACTCGCGGCAGGCAGCGTCGACCCAGTAGTCGTCCACCGCGGTGACCACCAGCCGGGTGTACCGCATGCGAAACGCTTCGGCAAAGGTATCGTCGATTCGGGTCGGGCCGATTTGCATCGCCCCATCATCGACGCCCGCCAAGCGATCGGCAAGCGTTGCTAGGGCGATTCGACCGGCACGCGAAACTGCCCGCCACCGCCGTGGTCTTGCTCCTCGGCAAAACCGCCCCGACCGCCACGCATACCGCCTCGCCGAGGAGAGGGTCGGCGTCCACTGCCCCTTTGCTGGTCACGCCTGGAGGCGTTCGGCGGCGCCTTGGCTTCTGGCAACCGGCTCGCCTGCCGCAGTGCATTGAGCGTATCCAAGATCTGCTCATGCACTGCCTGCGTTTGGGAGACGACCAACCGGCCTGGACCAAGGGGGCGAATTTCTGCTTCGCCACCACCATTCTCCGCCCACGTGTCGGCGGCGACAGTCGTAACTAAGACATCCAGTATGTCGTCCAGCCCCGCATGTTCATTCAGCATATCCCCTACCGGATAGATGCCGACGACCAAATGCGTGTCGGCTTCTTCCTCGGTCGTGACGAGCAAGACTTCGTCCACGATGATCGTTGTCAGTTCAAGAGGCCGAAGCATTAGGCGAAGACCGCTACGCAAAGAGATGTTGCGGAGGTTACACGTAACTTGTTCGTCTTCTGCTATGCCAAGCTCATCTAAGGCAGGTAGATCAAGATGGATCTCAAGCTGGTACTCGTCGCGGAGAAAGTCGACGATCTCTTCTAGCGGTGCCTCCTCAAAATCAAGGCCTACGCTCGTGAGTGGCTGCGCCAATATCTCTTTAATTTTTTGAATCGCGGGGCGGTTGCCGTGTGTCCACACCACGGGCTGCGTGGTTGCCTTGGCAGATGCGGCAAATGGATCGGGGTCTGCAGTGACGGTTTCGCCGCTGGCCTCAAATCCGAACGAATCGGCATCGTCCTGCTGGGCAACCACAACCGTGGCAGTCGCTAGACAGAGCAAACAAACGATCGCCAGTCGAAGCATCTCATAGGTTCGCGATTCGTTTTGGAGACGTGCATTCATGGATATGGCTCCGCGATTTTGGTCGGCATGCGGCAGGCGATAGACAAGGGCCGGCAGTTGCACAGTCGTTCTGCAGTGACTAGCCACTCACACAATCGCCCGGCTCGCCGTGATTATTCCCTAACGAGGACCACCTAGCAAAAAACCGCGACCCGTCGCCTGCTTTCCCCGAAAGGATGGCAGGGCGACGGGTCGCGGTCACGTGTTACGTGGCACCTAGCTCGCCGGATTAGCCAGCAAGCGACGGCGTATGCTCGGGAGTGGCGATACGCAGCAGCCGGCCGCCACTTTCGTACCAGCCGAGATTAGAAAATCGGCAGCGGTTAAGTTCCACCTCGACACACAGCCGCTCGAGCCGAGGATCCTCGAACGAAATCTGCACGTGCCGGTGCGGCAGCGGTTCGCGGTGGTAGAAGGAGACGCCGCTGCGAGACAGATCCTTGCCGACGGCGGTGCTGGTTTCTCCCGCCAGCGGGCAACCCTCTTCGGTAAGTGGCGTTAGCTGCAGCAACAACGGGATCGCAATCCGCGACGCCTGTCGACGTTCGCTCCGCAAATCAGCGGGCAAACGGGCGAGAAAGCGATCAATATGCTGGGCGAGCGAGCGGGCCAAGTCGGGCCCGGGCTCGAGCGAGATCGTCGGCATAGGCAACTCCCTTTCCTGGTGTGGCGGTCCGGCGCCGATGGCTTAACCACCGGCGCGCAGGGATCGATACAAGTCGGGGCAGCGTGGGCATTCGCTAGAAAAGCAGGCGGCGTACCAGTCCGAGAAGGAGTGCTTACAACCTGAGCCTGGGGTAGACGCGAAGCCACTGAAAACGTAGCTCGCAAACCGCAGCGCGGCAAACTGAGCGAGTCGACAATCGGCCGATTGCCTCGCCAGCGGGCGGTTCATCCGGCAAAGGTGGTCGTCACTACCAGGACTTACCTAGCCGAATAGCCAGCTTAATCCGCAAATTGCCGTGGTGGTCATCATCAAAACCAGCCCGCCAACCTGCAGGGCGTTGCCGGCGGGCGACGGCTCGGACAGACGCACAGCGGGTCGCTGCGTCCGCTCGCTGAGCAAGGTGTGCGGGCGTCGAACACGCTGGCGCCGCGGCGCCGAGTTCTGGCAGGCCGACGCGACCCTGGCGACCACCACCCTAGGCGGCGTCGTATCGCCCCAATAGCCCGGCAAGTTCCGGCCCTCGGCTGGTGGAATCGCTTCTTGGAAGATGTCTCCCGCGGGCCGGAGCGCCTCGGCGATCGCCCAGCAGCTAGGGCATCGCTGCAGATGCTGCTCGACCGCGAGATCGCGGTCCTCGCCCGAGGGGAACGGGCCACTGGTGAGCACGTAGAACACTTGATCGCAGTTCATACGACTTCCCTGAAGAGAGTTCGTTGCCGCGCGTGATCATCGATACGAAAAGCACAACGCCGCCCAACGACCGTTGGGCCAAACGCATGACTTCACGCAAAGAAAGCACCGCGGCAACGGCAACGACGTCCGCCTGCGTCGCGCACCGAGACTAGATAACCAGCAAGAACAGAGTTGCTACTTCGGAGGAGATTCATTAAACGTACGCACACTCGCAAATTGTTTCTAGCCCAAACCACCGGGTTTGGCCGGCAGGCTCCTTGCGTTTCGATTTGTGTGTGTTGGCTTTGGCTCGACTTGTGGAACTGCCCGACTTGCGGAACTGAACACGCGGAACGGATCAGTCGAGTTCGTGTAGCGCTTCAAGCACTTGCTCGTCGTGGCCGTCGACTTTGACTCGCTTCCACAGTTTCGCCACTTTGCCGTCCGAGTCGATGAGGAACGTGCTACGCTGGATGCCCATCGACTTCTTGCCGTACATATTCTTCTCTCGCCACGCCCCATACTTTTCAGCCACTTTGTGATCGGCGTCGGCGAGCAGCGGGAAATTCAGGTCGTACTTGTCGCGAAACTTGACGTGGCTCTCCGCGGAGTCAGGACTAACGCCCAAGACCACGGCGCCCGCCTTCTTTAGCTCCTTCTTTCGGTCGCGAAATGCACAGGCTTCCTTCGTGCAGCCCGGAGTGTCGTCCTTGGGGTAGAAATAGAGCACCACGGGACTCCCCTTAAGCTCCGATAGGCGAACCTTGGACCCGTCGTCGGCGGTCAGGGTAAACGCCGGCGCCTTGTTGCCTTCTTCGATCCAGGGAGTGTCGCTCATGGTGGCTCTGTTTGGGGATGCAGCTTGATTGTGTGGAGATTAACGCCCGGAATGCTCAGCTAGGTTCTCGTTCATTCCGAGGACTGCTTGTAGCTGCTGTAACTGTAGCGACGAACACCAAAATGACCGCCCAGCTACCCAAATGCCCGCAGTCCGCCACCCCATCGCCCACCGCAGGGCGAACGATTAGAATTGCCGAGATTCGCCGATGACCCTCCTCCAGCGTGACACAAAGATCGACACCCAAGCCGACAATCAAGCCGCCTCGAACGAGCGGAGCCTGAAACTGGCCCTGGCCGCCGCCCGTACGGCCGAGGACAACCGGGGCGAGGATATTGTCGTCCTCGACCTGCGTGGCCAAACGCCCGTGTTTGACTATTTTGTCATCGCCACCGGCAGCAGCCGCCGGCAGTTGCACGCCATCAGCGAAGAGATCGACCACCGCTTAGAAGACGACCTGGGCGACAAGCGGATGGGAATCGAGGGCTACAACGAAAGCCGCTGGATCCTGCTCGACTATGGGTCGATCGTCGTCCATCTGCTCGATGCCGAGACGCGGGCCTACTACGCGCTAGAAGAGCTTTGGTCAGACGCCGAGCGTGTGCCGCTACCGTGGCAAAAGATCGAAGCTGCCCAAACACCAGCCGATCCGACGCCTAGCGATCCGCCATCGAGCGACCCTTCCTCGGCGGATTCTTAATCGTCGTTGCCTCGTCCCAAGTAGCTATCCGCACTGCTCTTTCATGAACCCGCTCGCGACGCTCCGCTCTCGATTTGCAACTGCCCTGGCGACGCTCACCGATGAGCTGGCCGATTCGCCGGCCGTGTTGAAGCTGGTCGAGATGGTGCTGCCGGCCAAAGACGCCAAGCTTGGCGACTACCAAGCCAACTGCGCGATGCCTCTTGGCAAACAGCTCGGCAAGCCACCACGCGACGTGGCTGCCGATTTGGTGGCGGCTCTTGATGTGGCCGACTTGTGCGAGACGCCCGAGATCGCCGGCCCCGGGTTTATCAACCTGCGGCTGCGGGAGGATTGGCTCGTCGAGCAACTTACGGCAGCGTCAGCCGATGTCGACCGGCTTGGCATTGCGGCCACCGAGACGCCTCGCACCGTCGTGGTCGACTTCTCGTCACCCAATGTCGCCAAGCCGATGCACGTGGGGCACATACGCTCGACAGTGATTGGCGCCGCGCTGTACCGGGTCCTTGGCTTTCTCGGCCACGAGGTGATCAGCGACAACCACATCGGCGACTGGGGCACCCAGTTCGGCATGATCATCTACGGCTACAAGCACTTCGTCGACGAAGCCGCCCTGGCCGCGGCGCCGGTGGCAGAACTAAGCCGGCTGTACAAGCTGGTCAACCAGATCGGCGACTACCAGTCGGCGAAGAGTGAAAAGCTACCCGCACTGGCAGAGAAGATCGAGCTGGCCCGCGAGCGGGTCGAGGACCTAAAGTCTGCCGAACCAAGTGGCGACGCCAAACAAGACAAGAAAGCCGCGAAGGAACTACGAAAGGCCGAAGCGGCCCTTAGCGAGTTGGAGAAAGAACAGGCAGATGCCAAGGCTAAGATTGCCGACTTCGAATCCGACGCCACGCTCGCCGCGCTAGCAACCGATCATCCTGCGATTGGCGCCCGTGCCCTTCAAGAGACGGCCAAGCTGCACGAAGGTGACGCCGAAAACCGAGCCCTATGGGACCGCTTTTTACCGAAGTGCCTAGAAGAGATCGAAGCCACCTACCAGCGGCTGGGCGTCGAGTTCGACCACACGCTTGGCGAGAGCTTCTATCAGCCGATGCTCGCCGGCGTCGTTGACGACCTGGCTGCCAAGGGGCTCGCCACCGAAAGCGAAGGCGCCATCTGCGTCATGCCTGAGACGATGGGCCTGGCCGACAACACGGCGCCATTCATCGTTCGCAAGAAGGATGGCGCCTTCCTGTACGCCACCACCGACTTGGCGACGATCCAGTACCGCCTCGGCGAGTGGCAGCCCGACGCCATTTTGTACGTGGTCGACCATCGCCAATCGCTACACTTCGAGCAACTCTTCGCCACCGCCAAGCAGTGGGGCATCGACTCGATCGATACGGTAGAGCTGACGCACATCGCCTTTGGCACGGTGCTTGGCGAGGACGGCAAGCCATACAAAACCCGTAGCGGATCCGCCGTCGGCCTTACCGGCCTGCTCGATGAGGCGGTCGACCGGGCACGATCGATTGCCGACGCGAGCCCGATGCTCGAAACCGACGCAGAACGCCAGCAGGTTGCTGAGCGTATCGGCATTGGCGCTATCAAGTACGCTGACCTCGCCCACAATCGGACGAGCGACTACGTCTTCAGCTACGAAAAAATGCTAGCCATGAACGGCAATGCGGCGGCCTATATGCAGTTCAGTTACGCCCGCGTGCGAGGCATCTTCGCCAAGGCGGGCGTCACGCCCGAGGCGATTCGCGAGTCGGGCGGCCCCATCGTACTCAATTCACCAGCAGAGCGAGCTTTGGGAATCACGCTCCTGCAGTTCGCCGAAGCCCTCGACCGTGTCGCCGCCGAGTACAAGCCAAACCACCTGACGGCTTACCTGTTCGACTTGGCGAGCCGCTATTCCGAATTCTTCGAGCACTGCCCCGTGCTCAAAGCACAAACCGACGAGCTAAAGCAAAGCCGGCTACTGCTATGCGACCTGGTCGCCCGCACCATCGCCAAGGGCCTCGAACTACTCGGCATTCAAACCGTCGAGCGAATGTAGCAGCTTTCAGCAGCCGGCGAGCTACGTCTCGCCGAGGTGTGTGCCGAAGCGATTGCCTTTCCACACGCAATTCGGCGAGGCGTAGCTCGCCGGCTAGGCAAGCTTTTACTCGGTCGCCTTGACGAACTTGCCGAAAACCATTCTGCCGGCGCTGGTCTGGAGGACGCTCGTCACGGTCGCGGTGACGCTATCGCCAACGTGGTCACGGCCCCCTTCGATGACGACCATCGTGCCATCGTCTAGGTAGCCAACGCCTTGACTTGCTTCTTCGCCCGGTTTGACGATGCGGACGTCGATCGCTTCACCGGGCAAGAAGACGGGCTTGAGGGCGTTGGCAATGTCGTTCAAGTTCACCACGCCGACGCTTTGCAGCTTGGCCACCTTGTTGAGGTTGTAGTCGTTCGTGACAACTTTCCCCTCGAGGTGCTTAGCGAGCAGCACCAGCTTTTGATCGACCGCCTGGCCTTCAAACTCGGGCAGTTCGCGATCGAAGATCACCAAGTCGATATGCTGGTTACTTCGCAAGCGATTGAGAATATCGAGCCCGCGGCGGCCGCGGTTGCGGCGAAGCTTATCGCTTGAATCGGCAATGCCCTGCAGTTCGGAAATTACAAACTGCGGCATGATCAACTGACTATCGACGACGCCGGTCTCTACCACGTCGGCGATTCGGCCGTCGATCACCACGCTCGTGTCGAGCACCAGCGGTTTGAGGCCCTTGATCTGCTTTGC